>JALHHV010000024.1:0-11707 GCA_022837365.1 Desulfovibrio sp.
TTACGGATGGCGACCGCAGAGCGTACTCTTATCGTATTCGACCGAGCCTTAGCCGTTAGACAAGCTTGCGAGTCTTACGGATAAGGACAGCAACGCCATGGCAGGCGAAGTTTGACCGCGTTGCGCACGATGTCCGTAGGGCTCGCAAGCTCGCCCACGGCCACGCTTCGCGCCCTTCGGGTCGGATGCCAACGGGCGAAAGGACAATTTAGAAACAGCCCCTAGCGCTTGCCGTCCTTGTGCCGGGTCTTGGCCTCGGTGCGCTCCGGGTTGCCCGCCAGATGCCGGAAACGCTTCTCGGCCACGCGGGCGAAGCCGCCCACGATGCGCGGCAGATCGGAATCGTTCCATATTCCGGCAAAGCCCTGCACCGCCCGGACCGCCGGAGCCAGTTCGTACCCGTCGGGCGCGTCCGGGGACAGGGCCACGTCGTCGTACCGCACCGCCCCCGCCATGCCCAGGGCGTCGGACAGCAGGGTGGCCATGGTTTCGGCGAAGAACCTGCGCACCTCGTCGGGCGATTCGGCGCGGTCCAGACGTTCCCGGAAGCCGGGCAACTGCGCCTGCTCCAGCCGGGTGAACGAAACCTGTCGGGTCATGGGCACCTCCTTGCCGGGGCCGCCGTGGCAAAGGAAGACGGCGGACGCGCGGCCCCCGAAGGGTCCGCCGTCTTGCCCCCAGCGTAGCAGAAACGCCCCCCCGCGCAAGCGGAGGGGCGTGCATGCCGGACCGGGAAGGACGCCGCCGGTATGGGGCGTAGCCAGCCTCAGCGCGAGCAGCGCTCGATCATGTCCCAGAACTGGCGGGCGATGGCGTCCGGGCTGAAGACGGAACGCAGGGACAGGATGCGTTCGAGGCCGTACGCCCATTCCTCCCTGCCGAAGGTATCGCGCGCCTTGCGCATGTAGCGCAGCACCACGTCTTCGGAGATGTCCTCGCGGATCAGGTAGGGGTAGTCCTCGCCCAGGAAATGCAGCGCGTCGCCGTCGTCCTTGTGGACCAGCATGTTCACTCCGCAGGTGGCGGCGATGATGCCCTTCATGAACGGCTTGAACACGCGCTCGCCCATCTGCGGGCGCACCGCGTAGTGGAAGTTGGCTTCGTTGAGACGCTTGTACCAGTCATGGTTGGGCACGTCGCGGGTGTCGGTGTACACGATGCCCAGCATGTCCTTGATGGCGTCGAACAGCAGCAGGTTCTTGGGCGCGCCGAAGTAGTACGGCGCGAACCTGTCCGTGGGGGGCGTCACCTGCCCGATGCGCGGGTCGGTGCAGTGGGCCACGAAATAGACCGGGATGCGCGGGCATTCCTGCGCGTAGTATTCGTACGCCTTCTGCGAGCAGCAGATGATGCCGTCGTAGAATTCGGCGCTGCCCGGTTTCGGCCCTCCGTCGATGATGTCCACCAGCAGGATGTTGCCGTTGCGCTTGAACTGCCGCAGCAACCGCTTGCGGTTGATGATGTTCTTGTGCGCGATGACGATGGAATTCCTGATGGTCTTGAGGTTGGTGCACCCAATGTCGTGGCCTTCTCCGCCCCGCCTGGACACCAGGTCGGCATGCATGAAGGTGCGCATCAGCACGCTGGGCGAGCACTGGTCCACATGGCGCATCACGGCCGCGTCGGCCATGTCGAAACCGTCGTACACGTCGTGGTACAGCCGTGCGAAGCCGCGCCAGAGCAGCGGCCACTGGCGATGGATGTCGCCCCGGATGTTGACGGTCACGCGGTTGAAGTGCGTCCTGACCTCTTTTTCGAACACGAAGACGATGTTCATGCATCCACCATGTTGGCGTGTCGAATCCGGGTTTGGCGGCGTGCCGCTCCCGCCGTTCAGCCGCATGCAGCCGCCATTCCGGGGCCGCCGTGGCGTCCGTGAATGGCGGCTGCTGTCAGACTTCTTCAAACCGCACGGGCAGGTGAACCCCGTTCCGGCCTCTACCGGGTCAATTTCCGGAACTTGATCCGGTGCGGCTGGATTGCTCCATGACGGGCACGCTCGCTACGCTCGCGGTGCCCTGTTCCGCCGTGCGGGCAGGCCAAGCCCGCCTCGCCCGGCGCGGCGCTACGCGCCGCCGGGCAGCCGCGCGCAGCGGGCGCCGCCTCCGAACCCCGTTCCGGCCTCTAGCGCGTCAGCTTGCGGAACTTGATCCGGTGCGGCTGCTCGGCGTCCTTGCCCAGGCGCTTCTTGCGGTCTTCTTCGTATTCCGAATAGTTGCCGTCGAAGAAGACCACGCTGGAATCCCCCTCGAAGGCCAGGATGTGCGTGGCGATGCGGTCCAGGAACCAGCGGTCGTGGCTGATCACCAGCACGCAGCCCGCGAAGTTCTCGATGCCGTCTTCCAGCGCCCGCATGGTGTTCACGTCGAGGTCGTTGGTGGGTTCGTCGAGCAGGATGACGTTGGCGCCCGACTTCAGCATGCGGGCCAGGTGCACCCGGTTGCGTTCGCCGCCGGACAGCACGTCCACCTTCTTCTGCTGGTCCTGGCCCATCAGGTTGAAACGTGAGCAGTAGGCGCGGGCGTTCACCTCGCGGGCGCCCAGCTTGACCGTCTCGTAGCCTTCGCTGATCACCTCGTACACGGTCTTGCCGGGGGTCAGCGAATCGCGGTTCTGGTCCACGAAGGCCACCTGCACGGTCTCGCCGATCTTCAGTTCGCCCGCGTCGGGCGTTTCCACGCCCGCCAGCATCTTGAACAGGGTGGTCTTGCCCGCGCCGTTGGGGCCGATGATGCCCACGATGGCCCCGGCGGGGATGATGAAATTCACGTCTTCCATCAGCAGGCGGTCGCCCAGCGACTTGGACAGGCCGCTGGCCTCGAAGACCGTCTTGCCCAGACGCGGTCCCGGCGGAATGTAGATTTCCAGGTCCGGGGCGCGCTTTTCGCTTTCGTGGCTCAGCATGGCCTCGTAGGCGTTGATGCGCGCCTTGCCCTTGGCGTGGCGGCCCTTGGGCGACATGCGGATCCACTCCAGTTCGCGCTGGAGGGTCTTCTGGCGCTCCACCTCGGACTTTTCTTCCTGTTGCAGGCGCTTTTCCTTCTGCTCCAGCCACGAGGAATAGTTGCCCTTCCACGGAATGCCGCGCCCCCGGTCCAGTTCAAGAATCCAGCCCGCCACGTTGTCCAGGAAGTAGCGGTCGTGGGTCACGGCGATGACCGTGCCGGGGAAGGTCTGGAGGAAGCGTTCCAGCCACGCCACCGACTCCGCGTCCAGGTGGTTGGTGGGTTCGTCCAGCAGCAGGATGTCCGGGCTTTGCAGCAGCAGGCGGCACAGGGCCACGCGACGGCGCTCGCCGCCGGAGATGACCGACACCGGCGTGTCGCCGGGGGGGCAGCGCAGGGCGTCCATGGCCATTTCGAGGCGGGCGTCCAGGTCCCAGGCGCCCTTGGCGTCCATCTGCTCCTGCACCTTGCCCTGGCGCTCGATGAGGGCGTCCATCTCGTCCGGCTCCATGGGCTCGGCGAATTTGGCGTTGATCTCCTCGAATTCCTTCACGAGATCGACCACGTCCTGCACGCCTTCTTCCACCACCTCGCGCACGGTGCGGGTTTCGTCCACCAGCGGTTCCTGCTCCAGGTAGCCGATGGTGAAGCCCGGCGCGAGCACGGTCTTGCCGTCGAAGTTGGGGTCCACCCCGGCCAGGATCTTCAGCAGCGACGACTTGCCCGAGCCGTTCAGGCCCAGCACGCCGATCTTGGCGCCGTAGAAGTAGGAAAGGGAAATGTCCTTCAACACCTCGCGCTGGCCGTGGCGCTTGGTGACGCGGATCATCGAATAGATGATCTTGTCCGGTTCGTTGCTCATTGCGTCCACCTTTCGGGGTTATCGTCTGGTCGGGGTTGTCGTCTGGTCGGGGTTGCTGTCCGGCTTCAGGGGCCGGGCCGCCCTGCGCCGCTGGATGCGGCGCGCGCCTGGCGCGCCGCGCGGGCGGGCGTGCGGAAACGGCTCCGTTCGCCGTGTTCGGGGATATGCCGACGAAACGCGGCCCTTGTGCTTTTGCAGACCACGGGGATTTTGTCCAGTGCGCGGGGGCGGCATTCCGGAGCGCCACCTAGTGCGCCCCGCCCCCCTGCCGCTCCGGAAACATCCGTGCTATGCTGGTCGGCGTGACGCCCGTCACGGCGCATGGCCGCGCCCGGCCCTATGATGAACGCACAGGCCCGGCGCACAGGCGCAGCCGCGCCCGGTTCATGCCGGACCACACGAAACCCCACGGGAGGCCCCATGCATCTCGCCCCGTCCACGTCCATACACGAACTTGTCACCGAACGTCCCTACCTCATCGACGTGCTGGCCGACTTCGCACCCGCCTTCGCCAAGCTGAAGAATCCGCTGCTGCGCAACACGCTGGGCCGGGTGGCCACGTTGCAGCAGGCGGCGGACATCGCCGGGCTGGAGGTCAACGGCCTGATGCTGCACATCGCGCGCGGCGTGCTGGACCATTCCACCGAGGCCGTGACCATCGTGCCCAAGGGCGCGCCGGGCACCGCCGCCAAGCCCGCCCCCGAGGCGGAGGCGTCGCCCTGCGCCGCCACCTGCGGCACGCCGTGCGACGCGGGACAGGCATCCGCAGCGCCCGCATCCCCCCTTTCCGACGCCGCGCGCATGAACACCCTGAAGGAACTCATCCGCGAACTGCACGCCGGGGCGGACCCGGCCGGGCTGAAGGCGCGCTTCGCCGCCGCCGTGGGCGACATCTCCGGCGGGGACATCGCCCGGCTTGAACAGGCCATGGTGGCCGAAGGGCTGCCCGAGACCGAGATAAAGCGCCTGTGCTCGCTGCACGTGGACCTGTTCAAGGGCGCGCTGGACGAGGCCCCGGCGGTTTCCGCGCCCGCCGGGCACCCGGTGCGCACCTACATGGACGAGAACGCCAAGGCCATGGAACTGGCCGACGAGATCATCGCCCAGGTGGACCGCATGCACCGCACCCCCGGCGACCGCACCTCGCCCATCGACGAGATGGCCTGGTCGTTCAGCAGCCGCTACGTCAAGGATCTGCTGGAAGACCTGGCCCGCATCGAGGTGCACTACACCCGCAAGGAGAACCAGTTGTTCCCCCTGCTGGAGGAAAACGGCATCGAGGCCCCGCCCAAGGTCATGTGGGAGGTGCACGACGACATCCGCGCCCTGTTCAAGGCCGCCCGCGCGGCCCTGGAAAACCTGGCCGCCACGGCGGCCGCGCTGGCCGCGCGCGACGCGGCGGAAGCCGTGAAGGACATGGTGTACAAGGAAGAGAAGGTGCTCTTCCCCATGGCCCTGGAATCACTGAGCGAGGCCCAGTGGGCGCGGGTGCGCCACGGCGAGGACGAAATCGGCTACGCCTGGGTGACGCCCGGCGGCGAATGGACGCCGCAGGCCGTCCCTGTGATGGGCGCGACGGGCGCGGCGGGCGTTCCCGGTACGGCGGGCGCGCCACTGGTGAACCTGGACACCGGCGCGCTGGCCCCCAGCGTGCTCAACCAGATGCTGCGCAGCCTGCCGGTGGACCTCAGCTTCGTGGATGCCGACGACCGGGTGGCCTACTATTCCGACGTGCCGCACCGCATCTTTCCGCGCAGCGCGGCGGTGATCGGGCGCAACGTAAGCAACTGCCATCCGCCCAAGTCGGTGCACATGGTCGAGGAAATCCTGGCCCGGTTCAAGAGCGGCGAGCGGGATTCGGCCGAATTCTGGATCGAACTGGGCGGGCGGTTCCTGCACATCCGCTACTTCGCGGTGCGCGACACCGACGGAACCTACCTCGGCTGCCTGGAGGTATCGCAGGACGTCACGGACATCCGCGCCCTGACCGGGCAGCGCCGCCTGCTGGAATGGAGCTGAGCGGCGCGTCCCGCATCCGAAAGCCCGGCGGCCTCCGCCGGGCTTTTTCATTTTCCCGTACGAACCCTTGCGATTCACATAAAGTTATGTCCTAGTCGACCGAACAAGTCCCGTATGACCACGCGGCGCACCGCCGCCAACCATCCGTCAACATGCAGCCTTCCGGGGGGCACACTCGATGACCATACGCCAGAAACTCATCTACGGCCTTGGCGCGCTCACCCTGCTCAACCTGGTCATGGGCGTGGCCATGGTGCTGGCCCTCGGCAACATCAACACGCTGGTGGACGAACTGGTCTCCAAGCACGTGGAACTGGAGGAGACCGTGTACGCCATGCAACACGACGTGAGCCAGTTGCGCCGCTACGAAAAGGACGCCCTGCTCAACATCGCCAACGCGGAACGGCTGCGCGGCTACCTGCCCCGCCACGAAAAGGCCGCCGCGGACCTTGCCGCCCACACCGACGACGCCGAACGCAAGCTGCGCGCCATGCCGGAACTGGCCGACCTGCTGCGCCAGGTGGCCGCCATCCGCTCGCTGAGCGGGCCGTATCTTTCCGCCTTCTCCGGCCTGACCCGCGAGGCCCCGGCCGCCGGGCTCTCCGCCGAACAGGCCAACATCCGCTTCGACGCCGGGCGCGAACAGGCCCGCAAGCTGGAACAGGCCATCGACGAACTGACCAGGGCCACCACCGCGGCCACCCGCGAGCACGCGGAAGAAACCAACGACACCGGGACCATGCTGCGCACCGCCGCTGCCGTGGCCTTTGCCGTGGCCGTGCTGATGGGCGGCCTGCTGGCCGTGGGCCTGTACCGCACCATCCAGGCCCCGCTGGCGGCCCTGACCGACTTCGGCAGGCGCATCGCCGACGGCGACTTCGAGCACAGGACGTCGTTCCGCTTCACGGCGGAAATGGCCCAGTTGCACGAAACCATCACCCACATGGTGGACGCCATCCGCGAGCGGGTGGCCTACAACCGGGCCATCATCAACCGCGTGCCCGACCCCATCATCGTCACCGGCCCGCGCCGCAACATCCGCGCCCTGAACAGCGCGGCGTGCACCCTGCTGGGCCACGCCGAGGACGACCTGATCGGCAAGCCGCTGGGCAACTACCAGGGGGCCGAAATCTACGGCACCGAGCCTCCCATCGACCGCCTGGCCCGCACCAACGAGGCCGAGACGCAACTGGACTTCACCCGCCAGCTGGGCGGCGAGACGCGCCACTTCCATTCCCGCGCGGCCACGGTGCGCAAGCCCGACGGCACGCTGGTGGGGTACATGGAAATCCGGCAGGACATCACCGGCGTGAAGCGCGGCGAACTGGAGGCGCGGGAACGCAGCGAGCGCATCGCCGGGGTGGCCCGCGACGCCGACGCCATCGCCACCACCGTGGCCGAGGCGGCGGACCAGCTTTCCGACCGGGTGGGCGAGGCCGCGCGCGGCGCCGACAGGCAGTTGCAGCGCAGCACCGAATCGGCCACGGCCATGGACGAAATGGCCGCCACCGTGCGCGAGGTGGCCCGCAACGCCTCGGACACCAACAGGACCACCTCGGAAATGGCCGAGCGCGCCCGGTCGGGCGCGGACATCGTGGAAAAGGTGGTTTCGGCCATCGAGGGATTGGGCAGCCATTCGCGCGAACTGCGCAGCGAAATGGAAAAGCTGGGCACCCAGGCCAGCGACATCGGCAACGTGCTGGGGGTCATCAGCGACATCGCCGACCAGACCAACCTGCTGGCCCTGAACGCGGCCATCGAGGCGGCCCGCGCCGGTGACGCCGGGCGCGGCTTCGCCGTCGTGGCCGACGAGGTGCGCAAGCTGGCCGAAAAGACCATGAACGCCACCCGCGAGGTGGAAACCGCCATCGGGGCCATCCAGCTTTCGGCCCGGCGCAGCGCCGAGGCCACGGACGTTGCCGTGCGCGGCGTGACCGACAGCCAGACCCTGGCCAACGAGGCGGGCGGCATGCTGCGGGAGATCGTGCAGGCGGTGCAGCAGGCCTCGGACCAGGTGAACTCCATCGCCACCGCCGCCGAGGAACAGGCCGCCACCGGCGACGAGTTGAACCGCATCATCGCCGAGGTGAACGAAATCTCCGGCGCCACGGCCATGCGCATGTCCGAGGCGGAAACCGCCATCGCCGAGCTTTCGGCCCAGGCCGCCGCCCTGCGGCGGCTGATGGACGCCATGAAGTGACGCACAAAGGCCCCCGGCACACGCCGGGGGCCTTTCCGTTGCGGTGGCACGGCGGCCCCGCGCTTTACAGTCCCAGCACGTCCAGCACGGCCAGCCGCAAATCCTCCACGCTTGCGGCGCGGATGACGGCATCGGCCTGGGCGTAGCTGATCCCGTTCAGGTCCAGCGGTTCCGGCTGCGGCGGCTCGGGCGTCATCCGCCACGTGCCGTCCGGCTGCAATACCGCGCCCGGCGCGGGGCGTTCCTCGTCCACGGGCACCGCCCCGGCGGGCAGGACGTGTTCCAGCCCTGCCGCCACGGCGTACAGTTCCGACGTTCCGACAATGCCATAGTGTCGCATCAGAAGGCCCTCCTGCAGCGCATGCGCGAGTATGTCGTCGTGTAGGCCAGAGGGCTGCCGGCGACGTTCCACCAGAAACGATTGTTGGCGAAGGTCCGGAAAAGGATGACGTCGCCCGCGTGCGCCTGCCCGTAACACCCCACATCCTCGGAACTGGTCCGCGTGGTGCCCGTGGTGATCCACCTCCCGGCGGTGGCGTCGTGGATCTCCACCGCCGGAAAATCCGCCAGCGGAACCCCGAGCGGATTGTGGTGCGTGTACTGTGCCGCAGAGGCCAGATATCCGCCATTGTTGATGGGTATCACGGCCTCCACGCCGTGGTGGAACGGCACCGCCGCCGTCACCGCGCCGCCGCCCACCACGGCCTTGCCCACGTAGACACGCTGCGTCTGCGCGCCGTCGGCGCGGCGCATGATGTTCTCCGCCGGGCTGTACCAGTCGCCCACGCCAACGCGTCGCGCGTTGGCGTATTCGGGGGCATCGGCCGTACCGCCCAGCGCCAGCGCTCCGGTATCCGGATTGCGGTCCACGTACAGCCAGTACGTCGCCGCCGCGCCCGGCAGGGTGACGGCAAGGTTGTCCGTGAGTTCCGACGCGACGCTGGTGCCGCCGTTGCCGAAACACACCCCGAAGGGATTGGCCGGGTCGGCCAGCAGGGTCACCGTGAGCCCGGAGAACGACAGGAAGTCCGGCAGGGCCATGTCGTGGAACGGCGCGGCCAGTGGCGCGCCCATGCGGCAGCGCAGGATGGTCTGGGGCTGCTTGGCCTCGGCCCCGGACACTTCGATGGCGTTCAGGCGGGCCAGCACGCCGGACAGGCCCACCGGCGCGGCGGCCATGGGCGCGTGGTACGCCTTGATGCACGGCACCACGGCCACGTTGCGGGGGCGGGTTTCGGTCCCGCCAGTGCTTCCAGTAACGCCACCGATAGCGGAATGTTGTACGGTATTGAGGCCGCTCCACCTTATGTTGGTGTTCGTGTTGGACGAGCCTGCTGTAATCGGGTACGGGCCAATAGTGTGCGAGTGAGAACCTAAGAGTGCGCTTTGCGCGCTGCCCGGCACGCGCCCGGCGTCCACGCCGCGCCCGAGGTCCGCCCCGCGCCGGAACTCGCCGCGCAGGTCGGGCAGGATGGCGGAAAGGGCCAGCGGATCGCCGGTCAGGTAGGCCACCAGGTCCGGGTACGCCTCGCGCGTCACGGTCTGCCCGGCGCAGGTCAGGAAGCCTGCGGGCACGGTGTGCACCGGAAAGTCCAGGATGGCCCCGATGGGCACGAAGGCGGCGGAGGCAACCACGTCCTCACGCGCCGAGGCCACGGCCTGCGCCGTCTCGTCGCGGGCTGCCTCGGCCTCCGCCGCCCGGCTCCCGGCGTTCAGGGCCGCCACCTCGGCACGGCCCACGTTGACGGTGATGCCCGCCAGCAGGGCGTCGGTGCGGGTGGTCTGGTCGGTCAGCGGCACCTTGACGCAGCGGCCCACCTCCTCGCGCAGCTGCTGGGCCATCAGGGTCAGCCGGTCGAAGCCGCGCTCCAGCATTTCCGCGTCCAGCACGCCGGTGTTGCGCAGGTCCATCTCCTGCGTGAAGGGCTGGTCCAGCCACAGCGTCAGCTGTTCGCCCGCGCCCACCATGCCGGGCGCGCCCGGCGTCCCCGGTATGGTGGTCACGCTGCCCCCGCCTCCGGGCAGCGCGGCGGCCGTGTAGTCCGTGCCGTAGGCCAGCACCCTGTCGCCGCCGGTGCCGCTCACCACGGCCCGCACGTCCTCGGGCCGCAGGAACGGAAAGGTCACCGGCCAGTCCGTCTGCACGCCGTCTCCGGCGTAATGCTCGACGGTGTTCGTCGATACGATGGTCATTGCCGTCTCCTTCGCTTGGACGCCGCCCGCGTTTCCACGGCGCGCCCGTCACATGCCCTGGGGGGCCTTCCGGTCATGCCAGCAGAACGCCGCGCGCGCCCTGCAAGGTGTTGCCGATGATCATGCCGCTGCGCCACCCCTGGCGCACCTGCGTCCACGGGTCGTTGGCCATGTCCAGCAGCAGCGAGGCGCGGCTGTCCGCCCCGGCGGCCTGGTACTCCAGGGCGCGCTGCCGCCGCTCCGACTGCCGCCGCACGTCCAGCACGTCCGCCTCGGCGGCGGTGGACTGGTCCTGCAACACGTCCAGGGCGCTGCCCGAGCCCGCATCCATGCCCGACGCCGCCAGCAGCGAGCGCACGCTGGCCTGCTGCGAACGCGCCTGACGCTGCAACGCCCGTTCGGTGCGCTCGGCGTCGCGCTGCGTCTCCTCGATCTGGTAGCGGGCCTGCAACGCCGTGTTGCGCTGGGTGGCCGCCTGGTATTCCTGCTGGGCCTTGGCCGCGCGGGAATCCTGGTTCATGTCCATCAGGGTGTAGCCGCCCTGCAGAATGGCCGCAGCCGCCAGGGCCTGAACGAGTCCGCACATGGTCATCCTCCTGTGTTGGTCGGTTGTTCCGGCGCGAAGCTGGCCGCAAGAAAAACGCCGGAGGTGAAAGGGTGGAACAGCGCGCCTCCGTGCCCCAGGGGCATGGCGCGCGCGGCCACGGAGAATCCGCACCGCGCCAGCCAGCGCGCCGTGGCCGGACGTTGCGCCAGGGCCGGGGCGTGGACCATGTTCAGCAGCCGGGGCCAGACGGCGCGCATGCGCGCGGCGAACAGCGGTCCCAGCCGGGCCAGCGCCCGGCCTTCCGCATCCAGCGCCGGGGTGCCGAACAGCCACGGCGCAGCCGTGCCCGGCATGCCGGGGAATGGCCGCGCGCCGAACAGGGCCACGCAGCGTCCGCCGCGCAGCACCGCCCAGCGCAGGGGCGACAGGGCGAAGGCCCGCGCCGCCTCGGCCACGGCCCCGCGCGGGCCAAGGGCATCCAATTCCGCCCGGTCGCGCGGGCGCAGGCGGGGCAGCACTTCATGCAGGTGTTCGCGGCGCGCCGGGACCACGCGCAGCCGGGCGCATGCCTCGCCCACCTCCACTTCGCTGATCACCGCCAGCACCGTCAGCGGCAGGGGGTCGTCCTGCCGGACGTGCAGGCCGCCCTGGGTGCCCAGGCGGGCGTCCAGGGTCACCTCGCGGTCGCCGTCGAAGAGCGGCAGCGCCTGCCCCGGCGGGTCCTGCGCGGTGCGGAACAGCACTTCGCGCAGGTGGTCCGCGTCCGGCCCGGCCTTGAACCCGGTCGAGCGGTACAGCCGCACCCGCGCCCGGCCCACCCGGCGCACCCGGCCCTGGGTGGGGCCGTCGCCCGCCACGAACTCCTGCGTCATCGGCGCAAGGTCGCTGGCATACGGCAGCCCGGCGTGGATCACCGAGGCCGGGCGGTCCAGTTCGATGCG
>JALHHV010000024.1:11776-12333 GCA_022837365.1 Desulfovibrio sp.
AAGAACGCCGCCGCCGGGGTGTCCGCCTCGAAGGCCGGGTCCAGCCGTTCGATGTACCGCCGCTGCGCGCCGTTCACATCGCGGCGCACCACCAGCCACAGTTCGTCACCCCCGGCGGGGTCGGACGGCGGTCCGGGCACCACGCACAGCGCTTCCACCGAGCCGCCGGTCTCGTGGCGGTGCCAGCCCGCCACCTGATGCTCGGCGATGAGGGTGAGCCCGGCCATGGAGCCGTCGTCCATGGCGCACCACACCACCGAATGGGGCGACTGCTGGTAGGCCCAGTCCACGATGTTGCGGCCGCGCAGCATGTGCTCGGCCAGAATGGTCTGGTCCGCGCCGGAATAGCCGTCCACGTCGAGACTGTAGCGGAAATCGCGCACGGCCCGGCCGCCGCGCTGCACGGCCAGCACCCCGTCTCCCACGGCCAGGGGCGGCAGTTCGGCCGAGCCGCGCGCCGACTGGAACTCCAGCAGGCAGGACAGGGGCGAGAACGGCTCGCTGCCCTGCCCGGAAAGGGTCCATTCGCCGCCGCCGGTGCCCACCAGCAGCTTGCG
>JALHHV010000025.1 GCA_022837365.1 Desulfovibrio sp.
GTCGCCGGTGACCACCATGCTCTGGATGAAGTTCTGCATCTCGCGCACGTTGCCGGGCCAGCGGTAGTTTTCCAGCGCCTCCAGCGTCGATTCGGCGATTTCCATGGACCGCCGGTACTTGGCGGCGTAGCGCTCCAGAAAGTGCCGGGCCAGCGGGGCGATGTCCTCGCGCCGTTCGCGCAGCGGCGGAATCTGCAACACGGCCACGCTGAGGCGGTAGAACAGGTCGCTGCGGAACTTGCCGGTGCGCACGTCGTCGTCCAGGTCGCGGTTGGTGGCGGCGATGATGCGCACGTCCACCTTGCGCGGCTGGGTGGCGCCCACCCGGGTCACCTCCTGGTCCTGGAGCACGCGCAGCAGCTTGGTCTGCATGGGCAGGGGCAACTCGCCTATCTCGTCCAGGAACACCGTGCCGCCGTCGGCCATTTCGAAGTAGCCCGCCTTGCCCTTGGCGTTGGCCCCGGAAAACGCCCCCGGCACGTACCCGAACAGTTCCGACTCGATGAGGTTCGGCGCGATGCTGCCACAGTCCACCTTCAGGAACATGCGTTCGCTGCGGGGGCTGTGCTCGTGCGCCAGGCGGGCCAGCACGTCCTTGCCGACCCCGGTTTCGCCCAGCAGCAGGAGCGTGGCGTCGGTGCCCGCCACGCGTTGCAGCCGGGCCACCAGCGAGAGCATGGACTCGCTGCGGAAGATGGGGTGCGTGGGCGAGGCGTTGGTCTGGATCATGCTTTCCAGACGTTCGTGGAATTCGTCGATGAGCTGCTTCTGCTGGGCGATCTGGTCGCGGAACTGGGTGATCATGGTGATGTCCCGCGCGAAGGTGACCACCAGGCACACCTCGCCCGCCTCGTCCAGCACCGGGTAGCCGCGCAGGATGATCTTCTTCTCGCCGCGCACGTTCTGCACCGAGGTGGACGGCCGCCTGGAGCGCACGATCTCGGGGTTGACGATGCGGTCGAAAACCCCTTCCTCCACCAGCGCGTTGACGTTGCGGCCGCGCAGGTCCTGCTGCCGCAGGCCGGTCAGCTGCTCGTACATCCGGTTGACCAGCAGGGTGGTGCCGTCGCGGTCAGAGATGTAGATGCCGTCGCTGAATATGTCGATGATGCTTTTGAAATGCTTGAGTATCTTTTCCATGGTGCGGCCTTGGCCCCCTGGCGGGATGCGGCGGTGCGCGGGCGGGAACGGAAGACTCCGCATGCCCCATTGCCGTGCGTCCATTGCCGTGTGGCGGACACCGTGGCGGAACGGGGCTGCGGCAACCGTACGGCAGGACGCGGGGGCGTGCAAGACGCCGCCGGCTGCCGCAGCCGGGAGGGCCTAGCTCCGCCCCCGGCGGGCGGCCACCAGGCGCAGCAGCCCCGACATGCGCGCCTCGTCCAGTCTCGCTTCGCCCATGGGGGCTTCGCGCCCGAGGAAATGGTACTTCTGGGTGCCCAGCCGGTGGTAGGGCAGCAGGTGGTATTCCACGTGGGGGTACGGCGCGAGAAAGTCGAGGATGGCCTCGATGTCCGCATCCCCGTCGTTGAAGCCGGGGATGACCGGCGTGCGCACCATCACGTGCAGTTTGGGATGGTGTTCCATGACCCGGCGGAAGTTTTCCAGGATCAGGTCGTTGGCGACGCCCGTGCCTTCCTCGTGCCGTATCGGGTCCATGTGCTTGAGGTCGAACAGCAGGGTGCGCGAAAGACGGCAGGCCGCGTCCAGCGCTTCCCACCGGGCGTGGCCGCAGGTTTCCACGGCCGCGCCGATGCGGCGCTTGCGCGCCTCGCGCAGCAGGGCCAGGGCGAAGTCTTCCTGCAACAGCGGTTCGCCGCCGGAAAGGGTCATGCCGCCGCCCGAGCGGGCGTAGAACGGGCTGTCCTGCTCCACGGTGCGCAGCACGTCGGCCACGGTGCGCCGCGCGCCGTAGGTGATCAGCGCGTTGGAGGGACAGACCGAGGTACAGTCGCGCGTGCATTCCACGCACAGGGCCCGGTCGATGACGATGCGGTCGTCCTCCCCGCGCGAGATGGCGCCGGAAAAGCACATCTCCACGCAGCGCACGCAGTGGGAAAGCCCCAGGCACCGCCCCTGGTTGTAGGCCAGCTGGATGCGCGCGGCCTGCGATTCGGGGTTGGAGCACCAGTGGCAGCGCAGCGGGCATCCCTTCAGGAACACCACGGTGCGGATGCCCGGCCCGTCGTGCACGGAGTATTTCTGGATGTTGAAGACGATGCCGGTGGCGTTGTTGTCGTCCGTGGGGGTCATGCGGAAATCCGGTGCGCCCGGCGTGCGGGGTTGGCGTGCTGCGTGCTGTGCGTGATTCGGCGCGGCTGCGTTTGGGCGGCCGGCGCGCCTGGGCGGGCGCCCCCTCCGTGCCTCCCGGAAGGGGCGCCCCGTGGCCGGCGGGCCCGGCCCGCCGGCGTCGCGGACTACATGGTGCCGTGTTGTCCACGAAGTAGGCGCTGTACCCGGCGATGCGCACGATGAGGTTGCGGTACTTCTCGGGGTCGCGCTGGGCGGCCAGCAGGGTTTCGCGGTTGATGACGTTGAACTGCACGTGCCACAGCTTCAGGTCGCAGAAGGTGCGGATGAACGACACCAGCTTCTGGGTGCCGTCGTCGCCTTCCAGGCACTTGGGCGTGAACTTGATGTTCAGCATGCGCGCCGCGCGCGAGCGGTAGCCGTAGTTCTTGGAGCTGAAGTTGGACAGCAGCACCGCCGTGGGGCCGTTGACGTCGGCCCCGTGCGAGGCGGACGAGCCGTCGGACAGCGGGGTCCACGCCTTGCGCCCGTTGGGGGTGGCGCTGACCACCTTGCCGAACGGCACGTGCGAGGTGAACGGCACGTAGCGCACGTCGTTGTGCATGCCGAGGTCCCTGGAGTAGCGGGCCCCGTATTCCACGGACAGCAGGTCGATGTCGCGGGCGATGGCGTCGGCGTAGTCGTCGTTGTTGCCGTAGCAGGGGGCGTTGCGCAGGATCTGGCGCACGTCCTCCTTGCCCTCGAAGTTGCATTCCAGGGCTTCGACGACCTGGGCCATGGTCAGGGCGCCGTCCTCGAACACCACCTTCTTCAGGGCCGCCAGCGAATCCACCACGGTGCCGTAGCCGATGTACTCGAAGTAGCCGAGGTTGATGCCCTCGGGAATCTGCGGGGTGTGCAGGTCAAGGCAGTGCTTCATGCACAGGTCGTGCAGGGTCGAGCCCATGGGCTGCGCGAAGTGGCGGGCGCGCAGATTGTTGATGATGTGCTGCTGCATGAAGGCCGTCTTCAGGAACAGCCTGTGCTGGGCCACGTAGGCGTTCCACAGGTCGTCCCAGGTCCTGAAGTTGCGCGGGTCGCCGGTGTGCTCGCCAAGGTCCGCGTCGCCGTACTTCTTCATGCGGCCGTTGTAGAGCACCATTTCCAGCGCGGCGGCGAAGTTGATGTACGCCCCGCCGGAGGTGTAGGTGTCGCGGTTGGGCATGCGCGCCTCGGTGCAGCCCGACACGGCGTAGTCGTACGCCTCTTCGAAGGTGGCCCCCTTGGAGACGTAGAGGGGGATGATTTCCTCGTCGTTGATCAGCTTGGGGAAGCCCGAGCCGTCCTTGATGGTTTCCGCCACTTCCCACAGGTAGCGTTCCGGCGCGCGGGAGTGGATGCGCGCCGCAAGGTCGGGGTAGTGCAGCGGGAATTCGCGCTTGGACTTCAGGAAGAGGTAGGTCAGGTCGTTGGTGGCGTCGCTGCCGTCGGGGGTCTGGCCGCCTACGGTCACCGCCTCCCAGTGGGCGTAGCCTTCGTTGAAGGCCCCGCCGGTGGGCGAGATGTACAGGTCGATGAACTGGGCCATGCCCACCCACATGCACTCGATGAGTTCGAGGGCGGCGTCCTCGGTCAGGCGGCCTTCGGCCATGTCCTTCTCGTAGAACGGGAAGAAGTACTGGTCCATGCGCCCGTTGGAGACGATGGTGCCGGTCTTCTGCTCCATGCGCGAGAACATCTGGGTGAACCACTGCGCCTGCACCGCCTCGCGGAAGGTGCGGGCGGGGTGTTCGGGCACCCGTTGGCAGATGTCGGCCAGGGCCAGCAGTTCGGCCTTGCGGGCGGGGTCGGTTTCCGCCGCCGCCTTTTCGCGGGCCAGGTCGGCATGGCGCCGGGCCCAGGTGACCACGGCGTCGCACACGATGGTCACGGCTTCCAGGAAGGGGCGCTTCTCGCAGTTGTCGGCGGGGCTCAGCGGGTCCAGGGCGGCCAGCTTGTCCAGCGCTTCCCGCTTCAGGCCGCCGAAGCCCTTTTGCAGCACCTTTTCATAGTCGTGCACCCACTGGATGGACGAGCGGAACGACGAGGTCTCGTTGACGATGAACCGCGAGTGCAGCCCGTCGGGGTCGTCGTAGGTCAGCTTGTGCACCTCGGCGGGCAGGGCCATGTTCAGGTGTTCGTGGTAGGTGCGGCCCTTCCAGAACGGGGCGATTTCGTCCACCACCACCTGGGCGTCCTCCGGTGTGATGGTGAAGGGCGATTCCACGCGCTTGGGCAGGTCTTCGATGGCCAGCCCCAGGAAGTCGCCGTCCAGTTCCGGGTACAGGATGCCGTAGCGGCCCTGCGCACCGGCGCGGCCCGCCAGCAACTGGTGGTCGTCGATGTACACGGTGATGTTCTCGGCCACGTGCAGCATGGCTTTCGCCCAGCGCAGCACCAGCGGCTGGCCCTCCGTGGCGCGCATGGACCGGGTGAAGTACCTGGCGCGTTCCACGTCGATGCGCGGGCGCAGCCCCTCGAAGGATTCGAGGATGGTGAACACCCGCCGGTGCCCGGCGCGGAAGCGGTCCTCCTTGCCTTCCATCTTGTCGTACAGGCGCTGTTCGTGCGGGGTCATGACCTCGCAGCATTCGGGATTGCGCATGATGATTCTCCTTTGACTGGGCTGTTGGTTCGCTGAGGTTCTCAATGGTCCGGTCGGCCCGGTGGCGGGCCGCCCCGAGGTCGCATCGGGGCGGTCCGTGCCGGGCATTCCCGTTTCCGGCTACCTGGTAAGGAACAGGGGCAGGTCGGGAACGTAGGTAATCAGAAGCAGGATGCCGATCATCACCAGCAGCAGCGGGAAGGCCACGCGCGCCAGCGGTTCCAGCTTGCAGCGGGCTATGCCGCTGGCCACGAAGAGGTTCACGCCCACCGGCGGCGTGACGAAGCCGAGGGCCAGGTTGACCACCATCACGATGCCGAAGTGCAACGGATCAACCCCCACCTTGATCACGATGGGCAGCAGGATGGGCGTAAGGATCACGATGGCCGCCAGGGCCTCCATGAAGGTGCCCACCCACAGCAGCAGCAGGTTGATCAGCAGCAGGATGAGGAACTTGTTTTCGGTCAGGCTCAGCATGGCCTCGGCGATGCGGGTGGGCACCTGCTCGATGGTCATGATGTTGCCGAAGATGGTGGCCATGGACATCAGGATGATGACGATGGCCGAGGTGCTGCACGATTCCATGAAGCACTGCATCAGGTTGCGCAGCTTGATCTCGCGGTACACGAACAGCCCCACGATCAACCCGTAGAGCGCCGCCACGGCGGCTGCCTCGGTGGGGGTCATGATGCCGCCGTAGATGCCGCCAAGGATGATCACCGGCACCATCAGGGCCCATTTGGCCTCCCAGGCCGCGCGGGCAAAGGTGGACAGGTTGCGGGTGCGCGCCTCGCCGTGCCAGCCGCGCTTCTTCGAGTAGAAATAGGCGTATGCCATGAGCGCGAAGCCGGTGAGCAAGCCGGGCACGATGCCGCCCAGGAACAGTTTGCCGATGGAGACCTGCGCGGAGATGCCGTAGACCACGAAGGGGTTGCTGGGAGGAATCATGACCCCGATGGCCCCGGCGCAGGCCACCACGGCGGCGGCGAACAGCTTGTCGTAGCCGCGTTCCACCATGGCCGGGATGGTCAGCGAGCCGATGGCCGCCACCGTGGCCGGGCCGGAGCCGCTGATGGCCGCGAAGAACATGCAGGTGGCGATGGTGGCCAGCGCCATGCCGCCGGGCAGCGCGCCCACCATTTCATCGGCCAGGGCCAGCAGGCGGCGCGAAAGGCCGCCCGCGCCCATGAACACGCCCGCCGCGATGAAGAACGGGATGGCCATGATGGGAAAGCTGTCGATGGAGGTGAAGGCCACCTGCGCCACGTAGTCGATGGGCAGGGTGCCCGCACCGATGACGGTGGCCAGCGCCGACAGGCCGAGGCTGATGGCAATGGGTACCCCCACCACCAGGAACAGCAAGAAGTAGCCGAACAGCAGGGTGAGGGCGCTGAAATCGGTGTCCAGCAGCACCGGCGCGGCCATGGCGGCGCAGAACGCGAACGAGAGCAGGGTGTCCTTGAGCCCGATTTCCTGGGCCTGGGTGAACAGGTCCTGCAGCAGGCGCACGCCCATCAGGCCGAAGCCCACGGGCAGGATCAGGTACGGGACGGCATAGGGAATCTGCAAGGCGGGCGTGGTCTGCGGGAACTCCAGCATCATGAAGATGTGGTTGGTGCCCATGTACAGCACCACCGCGGCCAGCACCAGGAAGCAGACGTCCACCACCACCCAGCTCATCTTCTGCAGGCGTGGCGACAGGCGGTCGTACACGATGTCCACGCGGATGTTCGAGCGGTCGCGGATGGCCAGCGGAATGGCCAGGTACGAAATCCAGATGAAGAGGAAGCGGGCCAGTTCCTCGGTCCACACCGCCGCGCCCGAGCCCGAATACATGTGGGTGATGAGGTAGCGGTAGGCGGTCTGGAACGAGATGATCAGGATGATCGCCAGCATTCCCGCGAACAGGAAGGGCTTTTCGAAGTTGTCATCCAGTTTCTTCAGAAGGCCCGCCCGGCTCGCGGGGGGGCCTTCCGTAATGGCCGCGGAAAATTCGCTCATTGTCGTTGCCTCTTGTTGCTTGGCATGTCACACCCGGCGACCGGGTGATATCCGTCGCGGCGTCGGCCGCAGGCAAGGAAACGGGGTCTGCCGGCCCGGGCCGGCGGGCGGGGAGGGCCTGCGACTTCCCCGCCCCCGGTCGGGCGATCAGACGGACCGGCTACTTCTGGGTGGCCAGCACGAGGTCCATCAGGTGCCTGGGAATGCGATCGGCGAACTGGTCCCACACCGGACGGGTCAGCTTGACGTATTCGGCGCGTTCCTCGGCGGTGAGGGTGTGCACCTGGATGCCGCCCTCGATGAACTTCTGCCTGGCCTTTTCCTCAAGGTCGTTGGTGATGCCGCGCTGGTAGACCAAGGTCTCCTTGCCGGCGTCCACCAGCAGCTGCTGCACGTCGGCGGGCAGGCCGGCGAAGACCTTGGCGTTGATCATGAGGATGTGCATGCTGTAGTTGTGCGCGGAATCGTTGGCGAACTTGAGCACTTCGTTGTGCTTGGCGTCGTAGAGCAGGGAGAAGGTGTTGCCTTCGCCGTCCACGGTGCCCTGCTGCAGGGCGGTGTACACCTCGCCCCAGGCGATGGGCGCGGGGTTCATGGTCAGGGCCTTGGCCACGGCCACTTCCACGGGCGAGTCGGTGGTGCGCACCTTCATGTTGGCAAGGCTGGCCACGTTGGTCACCGGGGCGGTACGGCTGACGAGGTTGCGGTAGCCGTATTCGCTGAACATGATGGGCTTGAGGCCGATCTTTTCGCTTTCGGCGGACAGGTACGTGCCCAGTTCGCCGTTATCCAGCGCGTCGTACAGGTTCTTCTGGTGCGTGGGGCTGGTGATGTAGGGCAGGTCGAACACCATGAACATGGGCGAGAAGTTGGCCATGTTCGGAGAGGAACTGGACGCCATTTCCAGCGTGCCGCGCTGCACCGCTTCCATGGTCACGCGGTCGCTGCCCAGCATGCAGTTGCCGAAGATCTGGATCCTGACCTTCCCCTCGGACTTCTTCTCCACGATTTCCTTGAATTTTTCATAGCCGAGCGTGACGTTGTTGCCCGGGGCCATGGGGTGTGCAAGGCGCAGGGTGATGGCCTTGGCCTGGGCGATGCCGCCGGTGGCCAGCAGGGCCACCATGGCCAGCAGGGCGACGAGAAGGGCCGTTACTCGGTTGCGCATGTGAATCCTCCGTACATGTGGTGTGTGTTGATCCGATTCCGGAGCGTCCGGATTGCGTGCGAATGTCCCGACAGTGCAGCAGGTGTGCCAACCCGGGACGGCGATGGATGGGGTTGGCTTGTTCCGCGCGGTACAAGCGAAAATGCATGACTGCCTGGCGGGGCAGGATGACCTGCCTGACGTTTCCGCAGGGTCAATTCTGCAACTTTATACCATTAAAACAAGCAATTCCATGGTGTTGCTGATTGTTTTGCGATGTTGCAATGTTGCAACAATGATACAGGGTTGCAACACTCGCACCGGCATCATGATAACGAGGATTATTTCACATGACGCCGCGTGACAGGGTGGACATGGCGTGAAAGGGCCGGAAGCGACCTGCGCCGGGTGTGGCGGAGGTCGTCGCGAGGATGGGGATATTCTTGTAATGCTGTGATTTTGCAAATGATATCAGAGAAGGGGATATGAGAGGGAACGTGGGCGCCCATGTGGCGTTCTGTCACGATCCGGAAGCAGACGGCATGGCTCTTGCTCGCCATGGGGGCCATTTCACGTCACAAGGAGAGACCCATGGCTATCATCGATTTCCGTTTTCGCCCCAATACCCCGGAAACCATCACCGGCATCGCCACCAGCGCCATGTTCAAGGCGGCCTGCGCGGCCATCGGCTTCGAGCGCCGCAAGCCGCAGCCGCTGGACGAGATCGTGGCCGGCCTCGACGCGCGCGGCGTGGACCTGTGCGTGATCACCGGGCGCGACAGCGAAACCACCTACGGTTCGCCCTCCAACAACCCCGGCGTGCTGTCCTTCGTGCGGGCGCACCCCACGCGGTTCATCGGCTTCTGGGGCGTGGACCCGCACAAGGGCATGGCCGCCGTGCGCGACCTGCGCCACGCGGTGACCGAACTGGGCATGCGCGGCGCCTCCATCGACCCGTACCTGGCGCACGTCAGGCCCAATGAAGCGCGCTACTACCCCATCTATGCCGCCTGCTGCGACCTGGGCATTCCCGTGGTCATCACCACCGCGCCCCCGCCGCAGGTGCCCGGGGCGGTGATGGACTACACCGACCCCCGCCACGTGGACATCGTGGCCCGCGACTTCCCGGACCTGACCATCGTCATGAGCCACGGCGGCTACCCGTTCGTGAACGAGGCCGTCTTCACCTGCCTGCGCAACGCCAACGTGTACATGGACTGCTCGGAATACGAGCTTGCGCCCATGGCCGATGTCTATGTACAGGCAATGTCCTCGTTCATCCCCGACAAGGTGGTCTTCGCCAGCGCGCACCCGTTCATCGAGCAGGCCGACGCCCTGGACGTGTACGCGCGGATGCCCCTGCCGGACGAGGTGCGTCACAAGATCATGTACGGGAATGCACTGCGCATTCTCGGCGGCGTCCTTCCTTCCTAGCCCGTCGGCCGGGGCCGTCCGCCGCGCCGCGGGCGGCCCTGGCGCCAGGCGGACGGCAACCCTTGCGGCGGAACCCCGGAACCCCGCGGAGTCCCATGACCGAAGGTCTTCTCATCGCCATGCTGGGCTGGTGGCTCGGCGGCTTCATCAACAACATCGTCGGCTTCGGCGCGGCGCTGGTGGCCCTGCCCGTGGTGGCCCTGGGCAACGACATGGCCGTGGCGGTGCCCAGTTCCGGGCTCATCGTGCTGGCCCTCAACGTGCAGATGGCCTGGAGCTACCGGCGCCACCTGAACGGTGACGCGGGCGTGTGGCCGCTTGCGGCGGGGGGGCTGCCGGGAGCATTGGCTGGCGTGCTGATGCTGCGCCACATTCCCGATGCCGGGCTGCGCCTGGGCCTCGGTGGGCTGCTCATGGCCTACGCCCTGTGGGGGCTGCTGTGTTCGCGGCCCGGCCGCCGGGCGCTCCATGGCGTGTGGGCGGCCGTGGCCGGGTTCTTTTCCACCAGCCTGGGCACGGCCTACGGCATCAACGGGCCGTCGCTGGCCATCTACCTTTCCTTCCGGGGGGGCACCCCGCAGGAAACCAAGGCCGCGCTGGGCGTGTTCTTCATCGTCAGCGGGACCATCATCGTGGCGGCGCAGACCCTGGCCGGGGTGCAGTCGGCGGAAACGCTGTTGCAGTTCGCCGCCTCGCTGCCGTCGGTCATCCTGGGCGGATGGGCGGGCATCGCCCTGTCCAGGCGTCTGCCCGACGGCAACCTGCACGGCGCGCTGTTCGTGATGCTGCTGGTCATGGGCGCCAACCTCGTCCGGCAGGGGCTGGGGTTCTGAGGCGGCGCACTGTGCGCTGCCGTGCCCGGTCCCGGGTGTGAGATCCAAAAATTTTTTCCTGCGATGAAAGGAGTTATGAAAATCTAATTGCCCAGGCACGAGGGCAGGCGGATAACGGAAGTGGAACTCTCATTCTCCCCCGTGAAAAAGAGGAGAGCCCATGTCGCTGCCGCCCGCCCGCTCTCTCGTCAAGGGGACATGCGCCCCCGCCGCGCCTGCCGTTTTCCGTCGCCTGCCGCTTCTGCTTCTGCTCCTGCTTTCCATGCTGTTCGCCTGCGCCAGGGTGGGGCCCGACTTCAGCACGCCGGACACCGCCATGCCCGCCGGATGGCAGGACGCCGCGGCGCCGGGCGTCTCCGCCGGCCGCGAGGTGAGCGAGGAATGGTGGCGCACCTTCGGAGACCCCGCCCTGGATAGCTTGGTGGCCGAAGCCCGTGGCGGCAACCTGTCGCTCCAGGCGGCCGCCCTGCGGGTGCTGGAAGCCCGCGCCCGCCTGGGCGTTGCCGTGGGCAACCTGTACCCGCAGCGCCAGCAGGCCACCGGCGGCCTGACCTGGACCCATCCCAGCGACCGCGCGCCCACGGCCCCCCAGCCGGGCACGGGCCGGAACAACCCCGACTACGTGGAGACCAGCGTGGGGCTGGACGCCGCGTGGGAACTGGACTTCTGGGGCAAGTACCGGCGCGGGGTGGAGGCGGCCGACGCCGACCTGCGCGCCGCCGCGGCCGACTACGAGGCGGCCATGGTGGCCGTGACGGCCGAGGTGGCCCGCGCCTACGTCCTGTACCGCACGTTGCAGCAGCAACTGGCCATCGCGGACAACAACGTGGCCATCCAGCGCGAAAGCCTGCGCATCGCCACGGCCCGCTTCAACTACGGGGCCACCAGCGAGCGCGACATGCGCCAGGCCCTTTCGCTGCTGCGCGATACCGAAGCCTACATCCCCAGCCTGGCCCACTCGCTGCGCGAGGCCCGCAACGCCCTGTGCGTGCTGCTGGGCAAGCTGCCGCAGGACATCTCCGGCCAACTGGGGCTGGCTCCCATTCCCATGGCCCCGCCCGGCGTGGCGCTGGGCATTCCCGCCGACCTGCTGCGCCGTCGCCCCGACGTGCGCAAGGCCGAATACGCGGCCGCCGGGCAGTGCGCCCGGCTGGGCGTGGCCAAGACCGATTTCTATCCGGCCATCTCGCTGGGCGGTTTCGTGGGGTTCAGCGCCAGCAACGTGGGGGCCTTCAGCACGGGCGACACCTTCTCGCACGGGTTCACGGCCTACGGCGGTCCCGGCCTTACCCTGCCGCTGTTCAACTACGGGCGCATCGTGAACAACGTGCGGGCCCAGGACGCCCGGTTCCAGCAGGCCCTGACGGCCTACCGCGAAACGGTGCTGGCCGCCCTGCGCGAAACAGAGGACGGCATCGACCGCTACCTCAACGCGCAGGGCAGGGCGGCCCTGCTGGCCGAAAGCGCCGCCGACGCCGCCCGGTCGTTGGAACTGGCCATGGTCCAGTATCAGGAAGGCTCCACCGACTTCACCACGGTGCTCACCGCCGCGCGCGACCTTTCCACCCGTCAGGACGCCCTGGCCCAGGCCGGGGGCGAGATCAGCCAGAGCCTGGTGGCCGTGTTCAAGGCGCTGGGCGGCGGCTGGCGCACCCTGCCCGAGGGCGGGCCCATCCCGCTGGAAACGCTGCGCGAGATGCGCGCAGCCCACGGAACACACCCCGTTCGCATGGAGATTCCGATGACGCGCCATCCCCTCGTTTTTCAGGTTCTCCGCCCGGCGTTTCCGGCCCTGCTTTCCGTCCTCGCCATCATTTCCCTTGCCGGGTGCGATTCGCGCAACGCCTTCGTGCCGCCCCCGCCGCCCAAGGTGACGGTGGCGACGCCCACGGTGGGGCCGGTGATCGAGTACATGGAGTTCACCGGCACCATCGCCCCGGTGGAGTCGGTGGACATCACCGCCCGGGTCACCGGCGTGCTGCGCACCGCGCAGTTCCGCGACGGGGCCATGGTCCGCAGGGGCGACCCGCTGTTCCTCATCGAGCCGGAACCGTTCCAGGCGGCCCTGCAACGGGCCGAGGCGGAACTGGAAGTGCAGCGCGCCGCGCTGGACCGGGCCGAGACGGAACTGGCCCGCAGCCGCAAGCTGCTGTCCGAGAGGGCCGGGTCCGAGGCGGACGTGGTGCGCTGGCAGCAGCAGCGGGACAGTTCCAAGGCGGGCATCAGCCGGGCCGGCGCCCAGATCGAGACGGCCCGCATCGACCTTGGCTACACGCGCATCGCCGCCCCCTTCGACGGCCAGATGACCCGCCGCCTGGTGGACCCCGGCAACGTGGTGGGCCCCGGCGCGGTGACCCGGCTGGCCACCATCGTGCGCCGCGACCAGGTGCACGTGTACTTCAACATCAACGAACGCGACCTGCTGCGGCTGATGGGCCACACGTCCCAGGACAACAAGGCCGGCAAGGCCGGAGCGCCGCCGGAACTGCCCCTGGAACTGGCCCTGGCCGACGAGGAAACCTTTCCCCATGCGGGCAAGCTGGAATACGCCGACCCCACGGTGGACCCGTCCACGGGCACGCTGCTGCTGCGCGGCATCTTCCCCAACACCGGCGGGCGGCTGGTGCCCGGCCTGTACGCGCGCATCCGCGTGGCCATGGGCAGGCGCGACGCGGCGCTGCTGGTGCCGGAACGCGCCCTGGGGCAGGACCAGTCCGGCTCGTACGTCATGGTCGTCAACGCCCAGAACGTGGCCGAGCAGCGCCCGCTGAAGCTGGGCGCGTTGCAGGACGGCTACCGGGTGGTGGAAAAGGGACTGGAGGCGGGAGACCGCGTGGTGGTCAACGGCATGCAGCGCGCCCGGCCCGGCAGCACCGTGGACCCGGTGACGGCCGACGCGGCGGCCCCCGGCGCGGGCCAAGGCGGCAAGGGAGACGGCAAATCCGCCGCCAGGCCCGCCGGATAGCGGCACCACACTCCCACCTGCGAGGCCCCCATGTTCGCCAAGTTCTTCATCGACCGGCCCATCCTTTCCAACGTCATCGGCATCGTGCTGATCCTCATCGGCGTCGTGTCGCTGCTCATGCTGCCCATCTCGCAGTACCCGGACATCACCCCGCCCACGGTGGAGGTGAAGGCCATCTACCCCGGCTCCAACTCGCTGGTGCTGGCCGACGTGGTGGGCGCGCCCATCTGTACATGTCCTCCAAGAGCGCCAACGACGGCACGTACAGCCTCACCATCACCTTCGCCCTGGGCACCGACATCGACATGGCCACGGTGCTGGTGCAGAACCGGGTCAACGTGGCCATGGCCCGCCTGCCCGACGAGGTGAAGCGCCAGGGCGTGACGGTGAAGAAGAAGTCCACCGCCATCCTCCAGGTGGTCACGCTGACCTCGCCCGACGGCAGCCACGACGACCTGTACCTGAGCAACTTCGCCTCGCTGCGGGTGCGCGACGAGGTGGCGCGCATCCCCGGCGTGGGCGAGGCCGTGGTGTTCGGCGCGGCCAGCTATTCCATGCGCGTGTGGCTGGACGCCCCGCGCCTGAAAAGCCTGGGCTTGACCACCAGGGACGTGGTCAACGCCATCAGCGAGCAGAACGTGCAGGTGGCCGCCGGGCAGATCGGCGCGCAGCCCGCGCCGGACACCCAGAACTTCCAGTTCACGGTGCAGACGCAGGGGCGGCTTTCCGAGGTTGCGGAGTTCGAGGACATCATCATCCGCACGGCCACGGGCGGCCCCACCGGCCGCACCGTCCGGGTGCGCGACGTGGCCCGCGTGGAACTGGGCGGCCAGACCTACGACCTGTACGCCGAAAAGAGCGGCAAGCCCGCCTCGCTGGTGATCATCTACCAGCTGCCCGGCGCCAACGCGCTGGACGTGGCCGGAAAGGTCACCGCCGCCATGGAGCGCCTGGGCAAGGAATTCCCGCCCGGCGTGGCCTGGGACATCCCCTACGACACCACCCGCTTCGTCGAGGCGGCCATCGAGCAGGTGTACCACACCCTGTTCGAGGCGGCCGTGCTGGTGCTGGCGGTGATCCTGGTCTTCCTGCAGGACTGGCGGGCCACGCTGGTGCCCGCCACGGTGGTGCCCATCACCATCCTGGGCGGATTCATGGCCATGATGGCCCTGGGCTTCTCGGTGAACCTGGTGACCTTGTTCGGCATCATCCTGGCCATCGGCATCGTGGTGGACGACGCCATCATCGTGGTGGAAGGGGCGGCCCACCACATGGAGCACGGCGATTCGGCGCGCGACGCCACCGTGAAGGCCATGATGCAGCTGTTCGGCCCCATCATCGGCATCACCCTGGTGCTGTCGTGCGTGTTCCTGCCCGCGTCGTTCATGTCGGGCATCACCGGGCAGCTGTACCGCCAGTTCGCGCTGGTCATCGCCTCCACCGCGCTGGTCAGCGCGCTGCTGGCCGCCACCATGACCCCCGCCCAGTGCGCCCTGTTCCTGAAGCCCATCGTGCCGGGGCGCAACGCCTTCTACCGGGGCTTCAACAAGGCGTACGACGCGGTGGAACGGTTCTTCGTCGCGCTGCTGAAGACCATGGTGCGCCACGCCGGGATCACCATGCTGGTCTTCGTGGGGCTGATCTCGGCCACCTTCTGGTTCTTCTCGTCGCTGCCCACGGGCTTTCTGCCCGACGAGGACCAGGGCTACGCGCTGGTGGCGGTGCAGTTGCCGGGCGCGGCGTCGCAGTCGCGCACCCGCGAGGTGACCGCCAGGCTCGACGCCATCCTTGCCGAAACGCCGGGCGTGGCCAACTGGATCACCTTCGGCGGCATGTCCATCCTGAACAGCGCCAACACCCCCAATTCGGCCACGGTCTTCGTCATGTACAAGGACTGGGCCGAACGGGGCGACCTGACGCAGGACAAGCTGGTGGCCGACCTGCGCCGCAAGACCGCCGCCATCCAGGAAGGCATGGTGCTGGTGGTCACCCCGCCGCCCATCCAGGGGCTGGGCAACGCGGGCGGCTTCGAGATGATGGTGCAGGACCGCGCCGCCACCGGGGCGCAGGCGCTGGAAAACGCGGCCTACGAGATGATGGGGGCGGGCCGGGGCCAGTCGGGCCTTTCCGGGGTGGCCACCACCTACACCGCCCGCACTCCGCAGCTGTACGTGGACGTGGACCGCACCAAGGTCAAGGATCACGGGGTGCAGCTGAGCGACGTGTTCAGCACCATGCAGGCCTACCTGGGGTCGTCGTACGTCAACGACTTCAACAAGTTCGGCAAGGCGTACCAGGTGCGCGTGCAGGCCGACAGCCGCTACCGGCTGGAGGCCGGGGACATCGGGCGGCTGGAGGTGCGCAACGCCGACGGCCACATGGTGCCCCTGGGCGCCATGACCGGCGTGCGCGACGTGGTGGGTCCCGACGTGGTGACCCGCTACAACCTGTACCCGGCCGCCTCGCTGATCGGGTCCGCCGCGCCGGGCTTCAGTTCCGGCCAGGCGCTGTCCCTGATGGAGGACATGGCCAGGCGCACCCTGCCGTCCACCATGGGCTTCGAGTGGACCACCATGGCCTACCAGGAAAAGGCCACCGGCAACGAGGCCTTCGCGGTGTTCGGCCTGGCGGTGCTGCTGGTGTTCCTGGTGCTGGCCGCCCAGTACGAAAGCTGGTCGGCCCCGGCGGCCATCATCCTGGTGGTGCCGCTGGCGCTGCTGGGCACGTGCATCGCCGTGTCCGCGCGGGGCATGGACAACAACGTCTACACCCAGATCGGCATCGTGCTGCTCATCGCGCTGGCCAGCAAGAACGCCATCCTCATCGTGGAGTTCGCGCGCGAGTTGCGCATGCACAAGGGCATGTCCATCCCCGAGGCCGCCGTGGAGGGCGCGCGCGCCCGGCTGCGGCCCATCCTGATGACCTCGTTCGCGTTCATCCTGGGCGTGGTGCCGCTGCTCACCGCCTCGGGCGCGGGCTCCGCCAGCCAGCGGGCGCTGGGCACGGCGGTGTTCGGGGGCATGCTGGCCTCCACCTTCCTTGCCGTCATGTTCGTGCCGGTCTTCTTCACCGTCATCCAACGCCTGAGCGAGCGCGGCACGCCGCCAAGCGCCAAGGCGCAACCCGACAACGCCCACCAGAGGTAGCCATGACCATCACTTCCCGCATCACGTCGTGTATCGTACTGGCCCTGCTGCTCGCGGTCACCGGCTGCGCGGCGCACAAACTGGAGGCGCAGCCTTCCGGTTTCCTCAAGGACTACGGCAAGCTGAAGCAGGGGCGCGACGATCAGGCCGGGCTGATCTGGATCAAGTCCGGCGTCAACGCCAAGGACTACGACGCCGTGGTCATCGACCGGCCCAGGGCGTGGATAAAGCCCGACGCGCCGTTCAAGGGCGTGGATGCCAAGGAACTGGACGAAGTGCTGACCTTCTTCGGTGACGCCCTGGTGCGCGAGGCGGGCAAGAGCTACCGCGTGGTGGCGGAACCCGGCCCGCGCGTGCTGGTGCTGCGCACCGCCCTGACCGACCTTGTGCCCGGCAAGCCGGTCAGCGGCACGCTGACCTCCGTGATTCCCATCGGCATCGCCGTGTCCGGCGCCAGCCGCGCCGTGGGCGGCGAGCATATCGGCGTGGGCGAGGCGGCGGTGGAGATGGAAATGCTGGATGGCGGCACCGGCACGCAATTGGCCGCGGCGGTGGACCGCCGCAGCGGCACCAAGGCCCCCCTGCGCGGCTCCATGCAGGACGCCAGGGACGCATGCGAGTACTGGGCCAGGCTGCTGGGCAAGCGGCTGGCGGAATTCAAGGCGGGCAACCTGCGTCCGTAGGCCCCGTGCGGGGGAGGGGGGTTGACCCTTCCCCAGCGTGGGCGCATGACTGTAGCAGGTTGCCATATGCCACACCCCGCCACACTCACCGTCACCAGTTCCGGCACGCCGGAGGGCGCCAGCCTGCGCCTTGCCGTGGGCGGGGCCTGGAACCTGGCCACCCCGCCGCAGGCCGCCGCCCGCACGGCGGCGCTGGCCCGGCTGCGCGAGCCGGGCGTCGCGTCCGTGGTGCTGGCGGCAGAAGACCTGGGCGACTGGGACAGCAGCCTGGCCATTTTCGTGGCCGGGGTCATCCGCACCTGCCGCGAACGCGGCCTTTCCGTGGACACCAGCGGCCTGCCCGCCGGGCTGACCCGGCTGGTGGACCTGTCCTTCGCCGTGCCCGAGCGCGCCGGGGCCGCCCGGAGCGACGCCCGGCCGGGCCTGCTGGAGCGCATCGGCGGGGTGGTGCTGGCCCTGCCCAGGCCCGTGGGTTCGGCCCTGGACTTCATCGGCGAGGTGGCCTCCGCCCTGTTCCGGCTGGCACGCGGCCGGACGGACATGCGGCGGCGTGACCTCTTGCAGTTCATGTCCGAAAGCGGCTCCGCCGCGCTGCCCATCGTCTCGCTGATCAGTCTGCTGGTGGGGCTCATCCTGGCCTTCGTGGGGGCGGTGCAACTGCGGGTGTTCGGCGCGCAGATCTACGTGGCCAGTCTGGTGGCCATCGCCATGGTGCGGGTGATGGGGGCCATCATGACCGGCATCACCATGGCCGGGCGCACCGGGGCGTCCTATGCGGCCATCCTGGGCACCATGCAGGTCAACGAAGAGGTGGACGCCCTGGCCACCATGGGCCTGCGCCCGGTGGAACAGCTGGTGCTGCCGCGCCTGCTGGCCCTGGTGGTGATGCTGCCGCTGCTGACCATCTATGCGGACGTCATGGGCATGCTGGGCGGGTTCATCGTGGGGGTGTTCATGCTGGGCCTGAGCCCCATGGAATACCTGAACGCCACGCGCGAGGCCATGACTATGGCCAACGTGTGGATAGGCATCACCCACGGGACGGTGTTCGGCGTGGTGGTGGCGCTGTGCGGCTGCTACCACGGCATGCGCTGCGGCCGCAGCGCCTCGGCCGTGGGGGCGGCCACCACGGCGGCGGTGGTCAGCGGCATCGTGTCCATCATCGTGTGCACCGCGTTCATCACCGTGGCCTGCGAGGTGCTGGGCATATGAGCCGGACCACGCAATTTTCCGCCATCCAGCCCCCCGCGCCGCACATCCGGGTGCGCGACCTGACCGTGGCCTACGGCCCGTTCGTGCTCATGCGCGGGCTGAACTTCGACATCGGGCGCGGCGACATCTTCATCATCATGGGCGGCAGCGGCTGCGGCAAGTCCACCCTGCTCAAGGTGCTGGTGGGGCTGAAACAGCCCGCCGCCGGTACCGTGCACTACGGCGCCACCGACTTCTGGGGCGGCTCTCCGGCCGTCCGCGACGGGGTGATGCGCCGCGCGGGCATCCTGTACCAGAGCGGCGCGCTGTGGAGCTCCATGACCCTGGCCGAGAACGTGGCCCTGCCGCTGGAACAGTACACGAAGCTGTCCCGCGCCGAGATAGCCGACGTGGTGGCCTTCAAGCTGGCCCTGGTGGGGCTGGCGGGCTTCGAGCGGTTCTATCCTTCGGAGATCAGCGGCGGCATGCGCAAGCGGGCCGGGCTGGCGCGGGCTCTTGCGCTGGACCCGGAGATCGTCTTCTTCGACGAGCCGTCGGCCGGGCTGGACCCGGTGAGCGCCCGGCTGCTGGACGACCTGATCCTGGAACTGCGCGAAAGTCTAGGCACCACCATCGTGGTGGTCACCCACGAACTGGCGTCCATTTTCGCCATCGGCACCAATTCGGTGTTCCTGGACGTGGAAACCCGCACCATGACCGCCAGCGGCGACCCCAACGACATCCTGCGCGAGGCGCGCGATCCCAAGGCCGTGCGCTTCCTGACCCGGGGCGAATCGTCCATGGGCGCGGCGCGCAGGCCCGGACCGCGCGCCGCGACATCGGCGGACGCCGGGCCGGATGCACCATCCCGAGGCAAGGAGGAACGGTAATGGCGCGCGAAGCCAACAAGGCCATGCTCGGCGCGTTCGTGGTGGGGGCGCTGGCTCTGCTGGCGGCGGCGGTGCTGCTGTTCGGCTCCGGCAGGTTCATGAAGGACCGGCCGCAACTGGTGCTCTACTTCAAGGGGTCGGTGCGCGGTCTGAACATCGGCGCGCCCGTGGTCTTCCGGGGGGTGCCCGTCGGCAGCGTGACGGAGATCCGACTGATCCACGACCCCGACACCCTGACATTCTTCATCCCGGTGTTCATCGAGTTCGAGCCGGAGCGCATCCTGAACATGAAGGACGGCGCCGTGGTGGCGTACAAGGCCGACGGCAGGGTGCTCGAGCAACTCGTCGATAAGGGGTTGCGGGCGCGGCTGGCGTTGCAGAGCTTCGTCACCGGGCAACTGATGATCGAACTGGATTTCGAACCGGGCAGCCAACTGGTGCTGCGCGGCGACGGCAAGACACCCGAACTGCCCACGCTGCCTTCGCCCATGGAAGAACTGACCCGCACCCTCCAGAACCTGCCCATCGAAAGCATCATGGCCCAGTTGAACGAGGCCGTGGCCGGGCTGAACAGGATGGTCAACTCGCCCGTGGTGGCCGACACCGCAGCCAGCCTCAACGAAACCTTGCAGGAAGTGCGCCGGCTGATGGCCTCGGTGAACACGCAGGTGGGCCCCGTGGGCCAGTCGCTGGCCGGGGCGGCGCAGCGCTACGGCGCGCTGGCGGACAAGCTGGACCGGCAGTTGCCGGACACCCTGTCCCAGGCCACCCGGACGCTGGAATCGCTGTCGGCCGCGTCCGCGCGGGCGGAGGCGGCGCTGGCCGCCGCTCATTCCACCATCCGCGACGATTCGCGCACCATGACCGAGGTGCAGCAGGCTCTGCGCGAGATGAGCGGGGCCGCCCGGTCGCTGCGGGCCCTGGCCGAATACCTGGAACGCCACCCCGAGTCATTGCTGCGGGGCAAAGGAGAGTACCGCTGATGAACGTCGCCGTGCATCGCCGGGGCCCCGCGTCCCGTTCCGGGCCGTTGCCCGCCCCCGTCCCCGTCCTGTTGGCCGTCCTGCTGCTGGCGTGCCTGTTGCTGTCCGGCTGCGCGGGCAGCAGCGCCGCCACGCGGTTCTACCTGCTCTCGTCCCCGGCGGGTGACGCCGCTGGCGGCGTGCCCGGTGTGCCCGGCGTCTAACGAATCGGGTGCTCGGGTGGCGGTGGGGCCTGTCAGCGTGGCCTCGTACCTGGACCGCCCGCAGATCGTCACCCGCGAGGGCGACGGAGTGCGCCTCGGGCTGGCGGAATTCGACCGCTGGGCCGAACCGCTGGCCGAAAGCCTGCCCCGCGTGCTGGCGGAGGACATCTCCCGCGCGCTGGGCGGCGGGCGGGTGCTGGTGTTCCCCGGCACCAGGGCCGAGGACGCCGACATCCGCGTGGCCGTGGACGTGAACCGGCTGGACGGCAGCCTTGGCGGCACGGTGGTGCTGGACGCCTGGTGGGCGCTGCTGGACCGTTCCGGCGCCACGCTGCGCCGGGGCAGGGTGGTCGAGCGCCGTGCCGCCGGTGGCGACTATGCCGCCATGGTCACGGCGCAGGGGGCGCTGGCGGCCACCCTGGCCGATACCGTGGCGGCCGCCGTGCGCGAAGTGCTGCCCAGGCCCTGACCGTACTCCGGGCGCGCGGGGTCACCGGTCCGCCGGGGCCGATGAAGGTCAGAAAGCGTTCCGCGTCGGCGTGGCCGGGCAGCGGCGTTATGCTCATGCGGCCATCCACGGACTGGGCCAGCATGGGCGCGTCGTGCCCCACCACGTCCACCACGCCCTTGATGCGGAAATAGCGCCTCGATTCCCATTCCAGCAGGGATTCCAGTTGGGACAGGGCCATGGGGGCATGCACCCGCACGGTCTCGGCCGCATAGCCGTCGTCGGCGTGGGTGGCCGGGCCGCCGGGGAACGCGGCGTCCCTGAACCGGGGCAGGACGCGCGGCCGCCTTTCCGGCCGAGGGGCGTCCGCCTCCGTCAACAGGCCGAAGGGAATGGCGCCTCCCGTGGCCTCGTGCAGCATGGCTCCGGGGTTGATGCGGGCCGCCATGGCGTGGGCGGCCTCGATATGTTCCGGCCCGGCGATGTCGATCTTGTTGAGCACCAGGATGTCCGCCGCGGCCACCTGGTCCCTGGCCACCCTGCTTTCACGCAGGGCGTTGGCGAACGAGACGGTATCCACCACGGTGATCACCGCGCCCCGGTCCACCAGGTCGGACACCTCGTGCAACTCGTCGAGCAAGTTCAGCGGGTTGGCCAGCCCGCTGGTTTCCAGCACCACCACGTCCGGGGTGAACCGGTCCAGCACCTGGGCCAGGCCGTGCCGCAACCGTCCGGACAGGGAGCAGCACACGCAGCCCTCGTCGGCCTCCACCACGCGGCAGCCGTCTTCCAGCAGCTTGCCGTCAAGCCCCACGGCCCCGATCTCGTTCTGGATGACCGCCACGAAGCGGTCGCGTTGCAGGTTGTATTCGATGAAATGGCGCAGCAG
>JALHHV010000026.1 GCA_022837365.1 Desulfovibrio sp.
GAACGCGCGTTCCGCGTCGTCGGCGACGACGGCTTCGAAATACTGGCCCAGCGTCAGGTTCAGGACGCGGGCGCTGAGGGTGTCGTCTTCGACAATGAGGGCTCGCATGTGGCCTCCGGGCGCGCGCTGTCGTCGTTCCGTTCCCGCGCCGTGCGCGGAAACGTTGCGGATAGCCCGCGTAATGTAGCGTGGAATGCCCGGAAAAAGGAAGGGTGATTTTGCCGCGACGGAAGCGGGGGCCACCACGGGCGGAAAAGCGGGCGCGGGCCGTCCGTGCCGGGGGGATGGGGGGGGAGGGACGGCCGCCCCGGCTCAGTCCTGGGCGTGGGGCGAGATGTGGCAGGCGTTCTTGGGGCAGAGGCTGGCGTCGCGCATCAGGTCGGCCAGGGTGAAGCTGTTGAGCTTCTTGTACATGGCGCGCGAGGCCTCGTCCCAGATGGTGCGCGTCAGGCACACGGCCATGCGCGGGCAGCAGGGGTTTTCCTCGTCGCAGGTGTAGGGGGCCAGCGATTCCTCCAGCGCGAACACCACGTCGCCCACGGGAATCTCCGAGGCGGGCTGGGTAAGCTGGTAGCCGCCGTGCGCCCCCAGTGTGCTGCGGATGTAGCCGGCCTTGCGCAGCACCCGGATGAGCTTTTCCAGGTACTTGACGGAAATGCCCTGCCGCTTGGCAATGTCGCGGATGGACACGGGGGCTTCCGTGCCGTGCATGGCGATGTCGAGCAGCATGCGGGTGCCGTAACGGCTGCGGGTGGTCAGTTTCATGCGCGTAGGGTGTGGTTTGCGGCGGTGCCCTTCCGCCGGGTCGCGTTGCGTGGCGTTGCGTCCCGTCATTCCCCGAGGGCCCGCCGCACGATGCCCAGCATCAGGTCCGGGTCGAACGGCTTGTCCACGGTGCCCACGGCGTTGGGCACCATCAGGTGCAGCCCGCCAAGGCCGGTCACCAGCACCACGGGGATGTGCGCGCCGCCGGGCAGGTCCATCAGTTCGCGGTACACGCGCGGACCCCACTGGCGGGGCATCTCCAGGTCCAGGGTGACCAGGTCGGGCCGCCGGGCACGGGCCATTTCCACGGCGTCGGGGCCTTCGGTGGCCGCGTCGGCCCGGTAGCCGTTGGTTCTGAACAGCGAGACGAGGTAGGCGGCTATGTCCGGGTCGTCCTCTACCACCAGGATGGCCTTGGCCGGGGTGTTCCGGTCCTGGGTGGCGTTGGCCATGCGTCGCTCCGGGCCTCCGTTTGCGGGCCGGGCCGGGGCCGCCGGTTTCACCTTGCGGCGGACGGGCGGCGTTCGGCGGGCCGGGCGGGGGGTGGCTCTCCCCGCCCGGCGGCCATGCAGTCGCGTGCGGGGCGCGGGTCTTGTCGTGCAAGGCCCGCGCGCCCCGGCGCGCTCTATTCGTCTTCTTCCTGCGGCTTCAGGTGCTCGGGCACGATGACCATGCCGATGAGCAGCGGCTTCAGGAACGACCAGCGGATGCCGATCTCGTATTCTTCCTCAAGGTCGCGGATGGCGTCCCAGCAGTTGTGGCAGGGCGCCACCACCAGCTTGCAGCCGGTGGCCAGGATTTGGTCGCGCTTGGTCTTCAGGGCCACGTTGCGCTGGTGCCGGTAGCGGCCGATGCCGTTGAACCCGCCCCCGCCGCCGCAGCAGTAGTTGTGCTCGCGGTTGGGAGCCATTTCGTGGAAGTCTTCCGCGATATAGCTCATGATGATGCGGGTATGCCTGGCAAGGCCGTGGTTGCGCACGTAGTTGCAGGAATCCTGCAAGGTCACGGGTTCCTTGATGCGCTTTTCCGGGTCGATCTTCAGCTTGCCGGTGGTCAGCGCTTCGGACACCCATTCCACGTAGTGCAGGAAGGGCACCGGGGTCCGGCCGTCGGGGCGGCCCGCCCAGTAGGGGCCTTCGATGACCGTGGCGCGGTGGGCGTGGCCGCACTCGGTGCCCACCACGCGCTTGGGCCGCAGCTTGTCCACGGCCGCGTACACCCGCTCCACCTGCATCTTGCAGCCCGCCCAGTCGCCGGCGAACATGGTCAGCGAGGTCTGTTCCCAGCCTTCGCTGGGCACGGTCCAGTTCTCGCCCGCGAGGTGGAACAGGATGGCGGCCTCGGCCAAGTCTTCGGGGTAGTGCTTGGGCTCGCGGGCGTTCAGCACGTACATGGTGTCCGCGTCTTCCTTGTCGACGGGGATCTCCAGGCCCGGCCATTCCTCTTGCTGTTCCTCGGCCATCCATTCGCAGGTTTCCACCCAGTCTTCGGTGGTCACGTCCATCTGCGCCCCGTACACGCGGTGCATGCCGGAGCCGATCTTCAGTTCCCACGGCACGAAGCCCTGCGAGAAGAGCAGGCCGCGCAGGTAGCTGAACATGACGCCCATGTCGATGCCGTGGGGGCAGTACATGCCGCAGCGGTTGCAGCAGGTGCACTGCGACCACGCCACTTCCATGGCGTGCATCATGAACGCGGTGTCCACCTCGCCCTTCTTGCGCACGATCTCGCCGAGGGTGGACTGGATCTTGTAGGCGGGCACCTGCTTGGGGTCGCGGTCGTTGACCCGGTACAGGAAGCAGCTGTCGGCGCACATGCCGCAGTGGGCACAGATTTCCAGCCACGTCTTGGTGCGCGATTGCAGGGTTTTCTGCAGCGAGGTCTTCAACGCCTCGACGTCGACCTCCAGCTCGGCCATTTCCTTGTAGTATTGCGCGCCGCCCTTGTCGCCGAGCAGGGACTTGAGGTCCTCTTCGGTGTTGACCGGGCGTCTGTTGCAGAACGTTCCTTCAGGCATGGGATGCTCCTTTCGTGTCCGTCACACGCAGATCATGGAACGGCCGGGCCGCTACCAGGGGAAGGCCGCCCCGCGGCTGTAGCCGCCGCGCTTGATGGCGTAGTCCATGCCGAGCTGGCCGCGCGACATGAAGAACAGCACGATGTGGGACAGCTTGGTGAACGGGGCCACGATGAGCAGCAGTTCGCCCGTGATGATGTGGGCGAGCAGCCACGCCTCGTAGTTGCCCACGTGCAGCCGGGCCACGAAACCGGTGACGAACGGCGCCGCCGAAACGGCGAGGATGAACCAGTCGTAGGCGGTGGTGAGGATGCGCACCTCGGTGAGGGCGATGCGCCGCAGCGCGATCATGACCAGGCCGATGATGGCGGCCACCGTCAGCGCGTCGGCGATGCCCATGGGCAGCACCGGCAGGCTGAAGCCGAACCGCTCGGCCAGGATGATGTTGTGCCCCGCGAGGAACAGCGGCACCAGCACCGCGCCGATGTGGAACAGGAAGAACGCCACGGCGAAGTAGGGCTGTTCGCGCCAGCTGTAGGTGCCGAAGGGCACCATCCACTTCAGGGCGGAATGGATGCCGCCCTTCAGGCCGTGCGCCAGGTGCGGGCCGTAGGCCACGCGGTCGAGCTGCCAGCTCAGGCCGCGCACGTACCAGACCACGCGCGCCGCGAGGCCGCCGAAGAAGACCAGCAGCGCCACCCACAGCATGGGACCGGTGAGGAATGCGTACATGGTTTGCTCCTATGGCAGGCCATGTTTACAGGTGGATCTTTCGCCCGTTGGCGGCGTCAGGCTTCGCCAGCCATTCCAACGAACGAAATCTCTCACTGTAAACACGCCCTGGTCACTGCTTAGTATTTGCGGATCTTCTTGTCGCGCCCGGTAAGGAACAGCCAGTAGCACACGAAGCCCACCAGGGTGGCGCCCATCAGCAGATAGGTGATGTTCTTGGTGTGCAGCATGAACTCGTGCAGGGTATGGATTTCCATAGCGTGCTCCTTGGCGGCCCTAGTGGGCATCCTTGTATTCGGGATGCTCGTACAGCACCGGCATGCGCGTGGCGATGAACCGGTAGACCGTGATGATGAGCGTCACGATGAACACCGAAACGCCGATCTCCATCCAGTGCGGGAAGTAGCGGTCGGCGGCGGGCAGGTTCCAGTTGAAGGCGATGAGCGAGACGTTGAAGCGGTTCACCACGATGCCGAGCACCGCGAAGATCGACGCCACGCGCACCAGGATGATGTTCTTCTCGCGCACGCCGAGGGCGTACAGGAACGAGGGCAGCGCCACGAACCCGAACATCTCGACCAGGAACCACGCCCCGTAGCCGGTGGCGAGGTAGGCCCAGTCGTTGTCCATGGCGATGTCCATGATCTTGATGAAGAAGTACCCGGCAAGCACGAACGAGGCGGCCTTGCCGAAGCCGAAGACCACGCCCTCGGCCTCCTTCAGGTGGGTTTCGTCCATCTTGTGGTGCAGGCCCCTGTGGGCCAGCGTGCCTTCGAAGATGACCATGGAAAGGCCCGCCACCATGGACGAGATGAAGAAGAACACCGGCAGGAAGCTGGAGTACCACAGGGGGTGCAGCTTGCCGGGGGCGATCAGGAACAGCGCGCCCAGCGACGACTGGTGCAGGGTGGACAGCACCACCCCGAAGATGGTCAGCATCAGGGTCAGCTTGACGACCACGTTGCGGATCTTGCGCAGGCCCAGCCACTCCAGCGCCGCCGGGGACCATTCCACGAACAGCACGGTGAGGTAGGTGGCCACGCACAGGCCCACTTCGAACAGCAGCGAGGTGGTGCCCTGCGAGTACACCAGCGGGTAGGGCAGGCGCAGCGGGTGGCCCAGGTCGTAGTGCAGCGCCACGACCACGAAGAAGTAGCCGAGGAACGCCGTGGTGATGGCCGGGCGCACCGCCGAGTGGTAGCGCTTCATCCCGAACAGGTAGCACGCGGCCGAGGTGACGTAGCCGCCGGCGGCCAGGGCCACGCCGCACAGCAGGTCGAACCCGATCCAGATGCCCCACGGGTTGTTGTCGGACAGGTTGGTGACGGCCCCGATGCCCTGGGTGAAGCGGATGAAGGTGATCACCGCGCCCACGGCAAGGATGATGCCCGTGATGATGTTGCCGGGCGTGAACAGGCCGCTCTTGGTGTTGGCGTCATGCATGTTATGCATCCTCCTTGCCTTCGCCGTCGTCGCCGGTTTCGGCGCTCTGGCCTTCGGCGCGCAGGGCGGCGAACTTCTCTTCGAACGCCTGCTCCGCCTGTTCCATGGCCTTCTTGACCTCGCGGGCCACCGCGGCGTCCTTTTCCTTGGCCGCCTTGGCCAGGGCGGAGTTCATGGCGCTCTCGGCGTCGGCCTTGGCCTTGGCCAGCGCCGCCTGCACGGCTTCCTCGCGCTCTTCGGCCGCGACCTTTTCCTTGCGCTTGGAGATGGCGTAGGCGCCGGTCAGCAGCACCGGCCAGATGCCCACCACCATGGGCACGGAGCCCAGGGCCCCGGCCGTATACTCCGGCGCGGACTTGCTGCCCATTTCCTGCTGGCCCACGGCCTCGAAGGGCACGCCCGCCAGGTACATCCACGCCGTGCCGCCCATTTCCAGTTCACCGTAGATGTGGTCCTGGTAGCGGCCGGGGTTGGTGCGGATGCGGTCGCGCGCGATGCGCAGCAGGTCGTCGCGCTTGCCGAAGGTCAGGGCCTCCTTGGGGCAGGCCTCGACACAGCCGGGCAGCTTGCCCTCCTGGATGCGCGGGTGACACATGGTGCACTTCCGGATCAGCGGGTCGAAGGGCTCGTCGTACTGGAACGTGGGCACGTTGAACGGGCACGCGATCATGCAGTAGCGGCAGCCCACGCACAGGCTGCCGTCGTAGGTGACGGAGCCGTCGGGGTTCTTGGTGAACGCCTTGACGAAGCAGGCCGAGGCGCAGGCGGGTTCCAGGCAGTGGTTGCACTGCTGCTTGCGGAACACCGGATGGTCCAGCCCGGCCACGTTGTACTTGTTGACCACCGTCCAGTTGTCCGGGTCGGTACGGCGGGATTTCTCCAGCACGGTGAGGTCGTCGAACTTCACCTTGGGCGCGGGCAGGTCGTTCACCTCGTTGCAGCCCTGCTCGCACTTGCGGCAGCCGATGCAGCGGGTGGTGTCGTGCAGCACCCCGTAACTGTCCTTGTAGCCCTTGAAGCTCTGGTTGCCCGCCGCGACGGCCTTTTTCGCGCCAACAGCGCTCATGGCCGTGGAAACACCGGCGGTGCCCAGCAGGGTCAGGAATCTTCTCCTGTTCATGGATAACTCCTTACCGGTTTCCTATTTCGCGCGTTCCTTGTGACACTCGGCGCAGGCCGTATCCGCGGGCTTTTCCAGCTTCATGCGGTTGTGGCAGCCCATGCACTGCTGGTGGTAGGCAGCCTTCAGGCCGGGGCGGTCGCCCTTGGCCGGGTCGAAGGGCTTGCCATGGCAGCTGGCGCACTTGGGCGGCGTCTTGCTGACGGGGCTGTTGTGATGGCAGCCCGCGCACACGGTGGCCTTGTCGGTGTGGAACGTGGCGGCCAGCTTGTCGTCGCCGATGGCGGCCATCAGGGTGTTGATGATCTTGCGGTGCGGCAGCTTCGAGGGTTCGTACTTGTCGGACAGCACGCCGATGGTCACGAACTCGGGGATGTCGTCGGCGGGCAGGGTGCCCTTGGTGGTGCGGCGGACGGCCAGGGTGGCGGCGGCCACTTCGGCGCGCTGCTCCTTGGGGGCCTTCAGCAGGGCGCCGTCGGCCACGGCCTTGGCGTCCAGCGGGCCGGAGGGCCCGACCGGGTCGGCGTGGCACACCGCGCAGGCGGCGGCGGACTGGGGCTTGGCGCCGGTCTTCATGAAGCCGTGGCAGCCCGCGCAGGACGGGGTCTGCACCTTCTGGTTGTGGCAGCCCACGCAACTCTTCATGGAGTCGGGCTGGTGCATGGCCTTCTCGATCTGCACGAAGCTGCCGTCCTTCACGCCTTCCAGCGTGTGGCAGGTGGTGCAGTTGTCGATCTGTTGCTGGCCGCTTCGTGCACCTTGTGGTTGAAGGCCACGGGCTTCATGGTGCCCTTCATGCCCTTGGGCGCGTCCTTTCCGGTTTCGGGCAGGACCATGGCGGCGTCGGGCTGGCCGCGTTCCAGGCGGGGCACGTCGCGCACCACCTTGAACTTGGCCTGCATGGCCGGGTCGTGGCAGCCCGCGCAGGACACCGGGCCGGAATCGGCCTTGGCCGGGGCGGCGGCCACGCCGCGGTGGCAGGTGATGCACTGGGTGTGCGCCGCCTCGCGCAGCGAGGGCTTCTTCTCCACGCGCGCGGCGCCGTGGCAGGCGCGGCAGGAGTCTTCCTTGTTCTTGACCCACGCGAGCTTCTTGGCGGCCTCGTCGTACACGTGGTGGCAGGCGCCGCAGTTCTTCTGCGGGTCGTTCACCGGCGCGATGGCCTTGGCGGCCACGTGGCGGTAGTGCAGCGACTTGTCGAGGCCGATCTGCTTCCACGAGGAAGCCACGGGCTTCGGGTTGTGGCACGAGCGGCATTCGCCGTCCTGCGGCCCGGTCTTCCTGCCCGCCTTGGCCTGCTCGGTGTGACAGCCGATACAGTTGGCGTGGTAGATATTCTTGAGGTCGGCGGCGGTGGTGTCCTCAAGGCGCATGAACTTGAGCGACATCTTGCCCTTGTCGTCGTTCTTGTGGCAGGTGGCGCATTCCTTGCCGGGCGCGGCGACCTTGGCCACGGCCTCGGAATGCCGATCGTGCGGGAAGGTGACCTTCGGCAACTCCAGGTCGCCGAATTTCGCCATGACGCCGATCTCCACCAGGTCGGCGCGCTGCTCGCCCGTGGAGCCGGGAAGGGGCTTCGTCGTGCCCCGCGCATCCAGCCCGAAGACCGTGACCGCGGCCACGGCGACCAGAGCTCCCGCCCATCGCAGCAGTGATTTCGCGTTCATCATAGTGGCAGTCCTTTGAGATGAGTGAAACGCTTCCTCTGACAACCCTCAGTCGTCGTGCCGCCAGCCGGTTCCCTGCGGCTTGCGCGGCGGCACGGTCGGACAGAGCCCTGCCACGAAGCGGAACTGCGCCGACGCCCCCCATGCCGGGGCGCCCGCGCTGGTCCGGGTCGTGGTTCCTCCCTGTGGCGTTCGCGCTGTTCCGGTGCGTATCCCCGATGTGTGCAGTGACGCCGTGTGGTTACGTGGCACCATCAGGTCCCCTCGCCGGGGTGTTTCCGGCCGTTGGCGTCGGCCGGAAGGCGCGCGAATACCCTACCTCTAGGGTATGGAATAATTCCTACTGCGGAGGTATGCGATAATCAAGGGTGCGTCAAGCACATTCTGCGAAAAATCGAGGCTGCTCCGTGGGACGGAGGATGTGTTGTTACATGATGAAATAATTGTTGAAAATTTTGTCTGCAAGCGGTTGCAAACTGGTCTTTTTCAGTCCGGATTAAGGCGGTACGCGGGGTAGCGGCGGGGTGTTTTTCCCTGAAGATCGGGAAAAAGGCGGGCTACACGAAAAAAGGGGGCGGCTGCGCGAAAACGGGCATCGGATGGGCGAAAATGGACGCACGAGGCGCGTGGAACGGGTGAGGGCGGGCGAAAACGTGGGGTGGGTCATTTTCCGGGGCGGCGTCTGGCGCGAACCGGCGGGATGCGGGGGGCTCGGGGCGGCCCGCGTGGTCCATCCCGCGTTGACCTGTCCTGAGTTGGGTGGTTGGCCCCGGACGGCCCCTGTGCTACACGCCCTACATGCGCACCTTCGTGAATCTTCCCCTCAGCTGGGTCGCCCGCGACCCCGCATGGCTCGACCGTTTCGTGGCCGATGGGCTGGCCCCGGAACTGGGCATCGACACCTTCGCCGTGCAGGAGCTGGCCCCGGACTGGCACCGCGACACCGCGCGCCGCCTGTCCGAAACCGGACTGCCCTGCGCGGTGCACCTGCCGTTCTTCGACCTGCATCCCGGCAGCTTCAATGACAGTGTTCTGGCCGCCAGCCGCGACACCCTGTTTCGCGCGGCGGAACTGGCCGCATTGTACGGGCCGCGCCACATGGTGGGGCACGCCGCCTTCGACCACAGCCAGCACGACGGGGCCTTTGCCCAGTGGCTGGAGCGGGCTTGCGGCACGTGGACGGCGGTGCTGGCCGCGTGCGACGCGCCCGTGCGCATCGAGAACACCCACGAACGCGACCCCGAGCCGGTGGCCGCGCTGGTCGATGCCCTGGCCCTCCATTTCGGCGCCCGCGCGGGCATCTGCTTCGACGCCGGGCACTGGCACAGCTTCGCGCGCGGCGTGCAGCGGCGCGACCTGCGGCGCTGGCTGGACGCCTTCGCCCCGCGCCTGGCCCACCTGCACCTGCACGACAACGACGGCAGCGACGACCAGCACCTGGGCCTGGGCACCGGGTCCATCCCGCTGGACGACCTGTTCGGCGGACTGCTCGCGCGCGGGCTGCACCCCACGGCCACCCTGGAGCCGCACGACGAGGCGTCCTTTGCCGTGTCCCGCGCCTGGCTGGCCGCGCGGAAACAGTACGCGGACGTGCTGACGCCCCCCAACGCGCCTGCCGACGCCCCAACTGCGTGAGGTCGCGTGAGGCGGCGGCGCACCCCTTTCGGGCCCGCACCTCGTTTTCCAAGGCCAACGCGCCGCCCGGCACATGCCGGACGGCGCGTTCCGCGTTGCGGGTTTCATTGACGGATAAGGCGCGGATGCGCGCGGCCTACAGCCCGTCGGCGTAGTTCACGGGCAGCCAGGCGTAGCCTCCCTTTCCTCCGTCCCTGGCCCGCACCCGGCCCAGACCGGGGAAGGGCAGGTGCGACCCGGCCACCCAGCAGCCTTCGGCGGCCACCTGGGGCAGCAGGCGCAGGCGGGTGGCCACGGCGGCCTTCTGGTCCACGTCGAAGTCGATGGACACTTCCGGCCGGGCGAACTGCACCGGCGTGCTGTGGATGATGTCCGCCCAGAACAGCAGCACCGTGCCGCCCGAGGTCACGCGGAAGCCGCAGTGCCCCGGCGTGTGACCGGGCAGGTCCACCGAGGTCACCAGCGGCAGATCGGGCAGGGGCGCGGCCCCCGGCGCGAAGGTGTGCAGCCGCCCGGCGTCCCTGTACGGGGCCAGCGCCTTGCGCAGGGCCAGCAGCCCGGCCTTGCGGCCTTCCGGCGCGGCGGCCAGGGTGGCGTCGCTGGTCCAGTAGTCCAGTTCCGGCGCGCTCACGTGCACGCTGGCGTTGGGGAAGACCCGCGCCCCCGCCGCGTCCACCAGGCCCAGGGCGTGGTCCGGGTGCAGGTGCGAAAGCAGCACGTGGTCGATGCCGCCGGGCGCGTATCCGGCCGCGCGCAGGTTGCCGGGCAGATACCCGCCCCGCGCGCCGAAGAAGCTGCCCGCGCCGGTGTCCATGAGCACCCGGCGCGTTCCCGCGTCCAGCAGGAAGCAGTTCACGTTGCTGGTGGCGGGCTGCCCGGCGGGGATGCCCGCGTCCTCCAGCAGCGCGTCGATGTCCTTGCGGTCCGCGCCGTGCAGGATGGCCGGATCGAGTTTGCCGTGGGCGTCGAACAGGGCGAACACCGTCACGCCGCCCACGGGCAGGCGGAAGAAGCCGGGCGCCTGCGTGTTGTGGGGCGTGGGCGGCGCTGCGGGCGCGCCGCCCCCCGTGCCTGTGGCCGGGCTGGCGGCATTGGCCGTGGCGGCGGTCATGGTGGTCAAGGTTGCCAGGGGGACGAGGGCCAGCAACGATTGCACGAAACGTCTGCGGTCAAGCATGCAAGCCTCCGGGATGGTTGGGGGCGACGGATGACGGGGACGCCGGATGACGGGTGCGGGCAACGGGGATGCAGGCAGGGGGGCGGAACGGCAGGGGGGGATATCGGGTACCCGTTGTTCCAAGATAGCACGTGGCGGCGCACAGGCAAGCGGGTATCGGCAGGACACCGGCCGATACCGCGCCGAATGATGCCGGATGGGGCGGGACGGGGCCGGATGGCGCGGTCCTCCGCTCGTTCCCGGCCAAGCGCCTACTCCCGGCCCGCGCCGCCGATGCCCAGCCGCCGCAGGATCTTTTGCAGCGACACCCGCTCCAGCCCCGAGATGCGCGCCGCCTCCGAGATGTTGCCCTCGGTGCGTTCCAGCAGCCGTTCCACGTAGCGCCGGGTGAAATCGTCCACCACGTGGGCCTTGGCGTCCTTGTACGGGGTCAGGGGCGGCTCGGCCGCGGGCGCGGCGCAGTCGGCGGGGCCGTCCACCAGCCGCAGGTGGGCCATTTCCACCGTGTCGCCGGGGCAGAATACCGCCAGCCGCCGGACGAAGTTCTGCAATTCCCGCACGTTGCCGGGCCATTCCCGGCCGCACAGGCAGGCCATGGCCTCGGGCGAAAGGCGCTTGGGGGCTATCTGCATCTCGCGGCAGGTCTGGGCCAGAAAGTGGTCGGCCAGCAGGGGGATGTCGTCGGCGCGGTCGCGCAGGGGCGGGGTGTGGATGGTCAGCACGTTGAGCCGGTAGAACAGGTCTTCCCGGAATTCGCCGCTCCTGATGCGCGCCTCCAGCGCCCGGTTGGTGGAGGCGATGATGCGCACGTCCACCTTCACCGTGCCGCTGGAGCCCACGGGGCGTATCTCGTGTTCCTGCAACACCCGCAACAGCTTGGTCTGGATGCCGGGCGAGATGTCGCCGATTTCGTCGAGCACGATGGTGCCCCCGGCGGCGGACATGAACAGCCCCTTGCGCGAGCGCTCCGCCCCGGTGAAGGCCCCCTTCACGTGGCCGAACAGCTCGCTTTCCAGCAACTGGTCCGGGATGGCCGGGCAGTGCACGCTGACGATGGGGCGCTGCGCCCGGCCGGACAGCCCGTGGATGGACGCGGCCACCAGTTCCTTGCCGGTGCCCGATTCGCCCCGCACCAACACCGTGTAGTCCGATGCGGCCACCGCCGCGATGGTCTCCTTCAGCCTGCGCATGGCCGGGGTTTCGCCGATCAGCGTCCGTTCCAGCCCCGTGCGCGACATTTCCTCGCGCAGGCGGCGGTTTTCGCGCAGCAGGCGGCAGCGCTCCAGCCCCTTGCTCACGGCGCGGTACAGGTCCTCGCGCCGCACCGGCTTGGTCAGGAAGTCGTAGGCCCCGTTCTTGAGCGCGGTCACCGCCGTCTCGATGGTGCCGTGCGCGGTGAGCAGGATGACGCTGGGCGCGGCGTCCTGGGTCTGGGCGTGGGCCATCAGCTCCAGCCCGTCCATGTCGGGCATGCGCAGGTCGGTCAGCAGCACGGCCGGGTCGCTGCGGCCCAGCAGGTCCAGCCCGGCCCGGCCATTGGTGGCCACCAAGACCTCCGCATCCGGGAAGCCCGCGCGCAGTTGGCGGGCCAGGCCGTTGGCGAAGTCCGCCTCGTCGTCCACCACCAGGATGGTCTCGTGGGGCGTGGTCATGCGTCGTGCTCCGTGGGCGCGGCCGGGTGGTCCCGGTTCGCCGCAGGCAGGTGAAGGGTGAACACCGCCCCGCGCGCCAGTTCGGCCGGGAAGCCGGACGCGTGGGGGCCGGACCCGCCGGGACCGGAGGATTCGGCGGACCCGGTGGATTCGGCGGACTCCGCAAATTCCGCGAAAAGGGCGGCCAGGTCCACGCGGCAGGCCAGACCGCCCCGGGCGGCGGGGGCGAGGTCCGCCGGGGTCAGGTTGCGCGCCTCGATGCGCCCGCCCATGTCGCGCATGATGCCGAAGACCACGGCCAGCCCCAGCCCGGTGCCGCGCCCGGCGGCCTTGGTGGTGAAGAACGGGTCGAACAGCCGGGGCAGGTGTTCTTCCGGGATGCCGGGGCCGTTGTCGATGACCTGCACCACCACCTCGTCCTGCCCGTGCGGGTCGGGAAGGCGGCGGGCGGACAGCACCACCACCCCGCGCCGCCGGGGGCGCGGGAATGCGGGCGAAGCGCCGGGGTCCGCGTCCGGGCCATCATCGGCGTCCGGGCGTCCAGCGCGTTGAGCAGCAGGTTGGTGAGAATCTGCTCCAGTCCGCTGCGGTCGGCCAGCACCGGGGGCAGCGGGGCGCACCCGTTGCCGCCGCCCGCCGTCCCGCCGGGCGTGTCGGGCAGATCGGGCAGGTCGGGCACGATGCGCGCCCGCGCGGCCCGCGCCCTGGGACGGAACACGTCGGCCAGGCCGGAAAGCACCTCGGCCACGTCGCAGGGGCCGCGTTCGGCCTGCTTGGGCCGGGCGAAGTCCAGCAGATCGCGCACCACCTTCCGGGCCTGCTCGGTGTGGCGCATGATCACGTCGATGTCCGCCTGGGCCTGCCCGTCGGGCGCGGTGGCGCGCAACAGGTCGGCGTAGCAGTGGATGACCCCCAGCGGGTTGTTGATCTCGTGGGCCAGCCCGGCGGCCAGCTTGCCCACGGCCACCAGCTTTTCGTGCTGCTGCACCCGTTCCAGCATGCGGCGCTCGTCGGTGGTTTCGCGCAGGTAGGCCACGGTGCGCCCGCCGCGTTCCAGCCGCCCGCCCAGCGGGTAGGCGTTCACCGCGAAGGACCGCCCGTCGCGCAGGGTCACCGCCCGCGACACCGGGCCGTCGCCCATGCGCGCGGCGATGTCCGCGGCGTCCAGCAGTTCGTCGAGGCCCGGCCCCCCCTTTCCGCCAGCTCCGTCACGCCTGTGGTCGCCGGCCCCTTCCAGCGACCGGGTCAGCGACCGGGTGAGCCGAAGGGCGGAACTGTTGGCCAGCACCACCCGGCCGTCGCCGCCCAGCAGCAGCAGCGGGTCGGAAATGCCCTCGAAGATGGAGTCCAGCAGGGCGTTCTGGCGCAGCAGGTTGTCCAGCGCGTCCAGGTTGTCCATGGCGATGCCCAGCTGGCGTCCCACGGCCTGGGCCAGGTCGGCGGTGCCGGGGCCGCTGGCGTGGTCCGCGTCCCAGTACAGGCACAACAGGCCCCGCGTGGTGTCGCTGGTCTGCACCGGGATGAACCAGGTCCGCCCCGAAGCGCCGCGCGACCAGCGCCAGCGAGGCGGCCAGCAGTTCGCCCTTGCCGCTGCTGCGGTTCAGGCGGTCCAGCAGGCCCACGAACAACTCGACGTCGGTGCGCCGGGCCGTGGCCTCGGTGGCCAGGTCCACGGTGCGCTCGTGGACCATGCCTTCCAGGTTGGCGGCGTAGTCGCGCAGCTTGGCCCGCGCCTCGCTGAGATGCCGGGCCAGCGATTCCATGTCGCCCAGCAGGTCGTCGATGCCCACGTCCGGGTGGCCGCGCCGGGGCATGGTCATGTCCGCCTCGTCCGGGAAGTGGCGGCGCATCACCCCGCCCATGCGGCGCAGGTTGTGCACCACCAGCCGGTTGAAGAACACGTGGATCACCGCGAACAGCACCAGCGCCCCGGCCGCGAACAGCACCCCGAACGACACCACCGCCTCGGTCATGCCGCTGACGGCCTGGTCCATGGGCAGGGCCACCATGGTCATGCCCGCGAGGTCGCCGGTCTTGCGCCAGAAGCCGCGCTCCGCCCCGTACATGGACAGCAGCACGGGCGGGGCCAGCGCAGGCACGAGGTTTCGAAGCGCACCGGCTTGGCCGTGATGAACAGCCGTTCCCCGTCCTCTTCGCTGACGTCCTCCACGCGGGTCAGTTCCGGGTCGTCGCGGAACCGGGCGATGATGCCGCGCTCGAACTCCGAGGCTTCGTAGGCGGGGTTGCGCGCGCCCACGGCCACCCGGCGGTAGGTGAAGCGGTCGTGGGCCAGGTTGTTGTCGTTCATCACCGCGCGGGTGACGAACGAGGTGGACATGGCCTCGATGACGAAGGTGTCGTCGGGCATGGCGCGGTACATGGCCGGGCGCAGGGTGTTGCGCACGTAGCTCTGCACCGCCTCGGCCTGCGAAAGGATGAGCGCCGCGCGGTCGCGGGCCTCGTTTTCCACCAGCCGTTCCAGGTGCATGAACAGCGACAGGGCGAAGAACCCGCCCAGGCAGGCGAGGATGAGCAAAAGGCCCAGCAGGAAGCGGGCCTGGAGCGAATGGGGCGTGAGTCGAAACACGGGGCTCCTTGCGCGGGCGCGTCAACAATAAAGGGGCGGGTCTGGCCGCGTGCCCGGCGCGGCATGGCCGTTGTCTAGCACAGGCGGGACAAAGGGCAACCCGCGCGCCGCAAGCTGCGTTGCACCGGCTGCGGGTGCTGCCGCGAGTTAGCAGGCAGGCCGGGGAAGGCGCGGCGCAACACCACGCAATGCTTGAATCCTGACCTTTACGGCCCGGATGGCCCGCGTCTTGCTCTCGGGGCGGGCGTATCCGGCGCGCGGCGGCCGTGGCGGCGGGCATGGCCCGGCGGCGCAAAGGGGCGCCGCCATGGAGCCTGCCCGCGGTCTCCCCCGGCAGGGGGCGGCACCGGCGCCGCGCACGGATGCGGGAAAGACGCGGGAAAGACGAGGGAAAGGGAAAGGGACGATGCCCCGGCGGCGCGAATCGCGGTCCGCCGGGGCATCGTCCGGAAGTCACGCAACCCCCGAGGAGATGCAACGCAATGGAAGACAAGGGGCTTTTCGGCAAGATCCTGGCCATCGTGCCCGGGCTCGCGGTGATGATCGGCACGCTGTACGTGCTGCGCGTGTACGTTGAACCGTGGATGAAGGACGCGGTGGTGTTCGGCAGGAAGGGCTGGCTGGTGCAGGTGCTGAGCCTGAACTACATCCTGCTGTCCATCCTTACCGGCATGTTCTACCGCAACATCCTGTTCGGCGGAAAGATTCCGGCATGGGCCGAGGAAGGCTTCCGCACCACGCGCCTGTTCATCAAGACCGGCGTCATCATGCTGGGCTCGCTGTACACCTTCGACAAGCTGCTGAAGGTGGGCGGCATCGCCATCACGCTCATCGTGGCCTTCGTGTTCGGCACGGCCATCTTCATCCTGTGGCTGGGCAAGCGCCTTGACGCCGACCGCTCGGTCACCGCCACCATGGCCGCCGCCTGCGGCGTGTGCGGCGTTTCCGCCGCCGTGGCCACCGCGCCCGGCGTGCGCGCGAAGCCGGTGGACCTGGCCCTGTCCATCGCCACCATTCTCGGCTTCGGCATCATGACCATGTTCGTCAGCCCGTTCGTCGGCAAGATGCTGGCCCTGTCCGACTACCAGTTCGGCGCGTGGGTGGGCACGGGCATCCTGAACTCCGGCCAGGTGCTGGCCACCTGCCTTGCCTTCAACCCCAACTTCGCCCCCGGCACCGCCGTGGCCTACGGCGAAATCTGGAACGTGGTGCGGGTCATCTGCATTCCGTTCGTGGTGTTCTTCATCACCGCCTGGTACTGGAAGGGCGAGGCCGACGCAGAACACGTCAGCCTCGGTTCCATCCTCGCCTCCAAGTTCCCCATCTTCGTGCTGGGCTTCGTGGGCATGACCGCGCTGTCCTCGCTGCACATCCTCGGCGCTGAAGGCTCCGAGACGCTGCACCTGATGCGCGACGTCATGGCCTGGGTATTCGGCGTGGGCCTGGTGGGCCTTGGCGCGTACATCGACGTGCGCGAGATCAGGGCCGCGGGCGGCAAGCCGCTGCGCATCGGCCTCATCGCGGGCGCCACCAAGTACGTTCTCGCCCTGATCATCATCCTGGCCTTCATTCCGAAGGAAGGCGCCTTCTAGGCCGCCGGCACGAGGAGCACGCACATGTCCGACAAGAAGAAGTCCCTTACCGTATTCAGGAGCGACCGCCACGAGGACGTGGCCGCCATCATCGCCTCGGCCCTCATCGTGGTGGTGGTGCTGACCTACATGGCCTTCATCGTGCCTTCGGTGGGCATCAAGGCCCCGCAGGACGGCAAACTGGTGGAGATCTTCGTGGCCGAAGGCGCCGAGGTGAAGAAGGGCGACCCGCTCTATTCGCTGGAAGTGGTCAAGAAGAAGTGGGTCAACAACGTGATGGAAGAGAAGGTCGCGGTCGAGAGCTTCACCGCCAAGGCCAACGGCAAGGTGCTGAAGGTTTCCGGCAAGCCCGGCGACGCCGTGAAGAAGGGCAAGCAGGCCATCGTGGTCATGGAGCACGAGAAGGGCACCCTGCCTTAGGGGGATTGGCGCTATGGGCCTTTTGCCCTCTGCCTGCGTCAGAAAGATTTTTTATTCCGGTCGAATACGATAAGAGTATACTCCCTTCATAAAAAATCTCTCTTCCTTGGCAGAGAACAAAAATCCGCATAGCGCAATATCCCAAGATCGCAGGCAATGAGGGCGGCAGGATGATCCTTCCGCCCGGCCGAACCATCACGCAAGCCAGACATCCGGCGGGCGGCCATGCGCCGCCCGCCATACGCCTACGGAGAACATGCCCCCATGACGCCTCCCGTGACGCCCCCCATGAAGCTGCTGCTCGCCCTCGACGACGGCCCCGGCGCACGCCGCGCCGTGGACGAGGCCATCCGCATCGCCCGCGAGAAGGGCGCCACCCTGGACGCCCTGTTCGTCATCGACGCCACGTGGGACGTGTTCACCGGGCACGACTGGCTGTCCGGCTGCAATTCGCGCATCGGCTTTCTTGAATACATGCAGGGGCTGGAGGAAAAGGCGGCGGCGGAAAGCGCGCGCGCCTTCCTGGAACTCCGGGGCGACATGCCCGGCGAACTGCTGACCGCGCCCGGCGACGTGGTGGACGTGATCCGCGAGCAGGCCGCCAAGGGCTACGACCTGCTGGTGCTGTCCAACCCGTTTACGCGCGGGCTTGAGGTGATGCGCGACGCCGTGGCCCGGCTGACCCGCGACGCCCCCTGCGACGTGCTGCTGGTGCGGGCCGACACGAAATAGTCCGGTATCGCACGGGAATTTTGCCGCCCGGCCGCCCCTGCCTGCCGCACCCACGTGCCGGGCGGCCGCTGCGGTTGCCCACGGGCCTGCCGCCGCCGGAGACCGCTCCGGCGGCGGCATTGCGTTTGCGGCCGGGCGCCCGCCCGTGAAGCGGCACGGGCTGCCCGGCCGGTTCTCATGCCTGCGTGATGCCCGCGGTGCAGTGCGGGCAGCGGGTGGCGCGCACGTCGATCTTGCTGAAGCAGAACGGGCAGTCCTGCTGCTTGGGCGCGGCCGGGCCTTCCAGGCGCGTGCGCAGGGTGTTCACGCCGCGCACCAGCAGGAACACGGCAAAGGCCACGATGAGAAAGCTGACCACCGTGTTGGCGAACACGCCCGCGTTCAGCGTCACCGCGCCCGCATGCTTGGCGGCGGCCAGGCTGGCGTACGGGCCGGGGGTGGCCCCGTCGCGCAGGGTGACGAACAGGTCAGAGAAGTCCACGCCGCCCAGCACCAGGCCGATGGGCGGCATGATCACGTCGTCCACCAGCGACTTGACGATGGTGCCGAACGAGGCGCCCAGAATGACGCCCACGGCCATGTCCAGCGCGTTGCCCTTGACCGCGAATTCCTTGAATGCCTTCAGCATGGGTACCTCCTGCTGTACCGGGAATATGTATGGTATGCACCCTTCGGCGCGCGGCGGCAACCCGTGGATATCGAGATCGGTCCCCCCGGGCGGCGGTAGGGCCGGTGGGGCGGAATGGGGGCGGGGACAGCGGCGATGGGGCATCGCCAGCGGTGCGGGCTGGCCGCGCAAGGCCGGGAAACGCCAGCGGGGGCCGTCGCGGAGGGCGTTGCGCCCGCGTGACGGCGGAAACGGGAAATCTGCCGTGGCGCTCTTGACGGATGAAGCGATGCAAGGGTAGGGCAGTGCGCCCGGTTCGAAACGAGTGGGCGGCCCGCCCCCCGTCCCGTGCCCGGCGCGAGCGGGTACGGCAGGTCCGGAGCGCGTGCGCCGCATGCTGCTGGAACGGCGTATGCAACCCTGCGGGCGGTTGCTCCGGACGCCGTCAGGACGGGCCGCGAATCCGGCGCCGGGTTTTCCGGGACGAAGTGATGCCAAAAATGACAACGCGCGGCGTGCGGCCTGAATTTTGCCGCAACATCGCATGGTTGCCATAACCGGGAGCATTTGACAGCCTTCCGGATTCCGTGGCATCAAAAAGTGTTGGTCGATGGTGGCATTCCTGCCCGACGCGCTGCATTGCCGTGCGTGCGCGGGGTGGTCGCCGTTGCGGCAATGTCTTTACAATATTGTTCACTCGTTTCGTCAACATTTCGGAGGATCGAGCATGCGTAAAGGATGGTTCAAGGTCCTTGTTGCGGGTCTTGCCGTGGCCGTCATGGCCTGCCCGGCGTTTGCGGCGGATACCATCAAGTTCGGCGTGGCCGGCGCCCACAGCGGCGACCTGGCCTCCTACGGGCTGCCCAGCGCCAACGCCGCCAAGCTGGTGGCCAAGATGGTCAACGCCAAGGGCGGCGTGCTCGGCAAGCAGGTGGAAGTCATTCCCCAGGACGACCAGTGCAAGCCCGAACTGGCCACCAACGCGGCCACCAAGCTGGTGTCCGACGGCGCCGTCGTGGTGCTGGGCCACATCTGCTCCGGCGCCACCAAGGCCGCGCTGCCCATCTACAAGGAAGCCAACATCGTGCTGATGTCGCCCTCGGCCACCAACCCGGCCCTGACCCAGAGCGGCGACTACCCCAACTTCTTCCGCACCATCGCCTCCGACGACCAGCAGGCCAGGCTGGGCGTGGACTTCACCATCGACAAGCTGGGCAAGAAGAAGATCGCCGTGCTGCATGACAAGGGCGACTACGGCAAGGGCTACGCCGAATACGCCAAGCAGTTCATCGAAGAGGGCGGCAAGGGCACCGTGGTGCTCTTCGAAGGCGTGACCCCCGGCGCGGTGGACTACTCCGCCGTGGTGCAGAAGATCCGCAACTCCGGCGCCGAAGCCGTGATGTTCGGCGGCTACCATCCCGAAGCCTCGAAGATCGTGCAGCAGCTGCGCAAGAAGCGCATGGACCTGCCCTTCGTGTCCGACGACGGCGTGAAGGACGACACCTTCATCAAGGTCGCGGGCAAGGACGCCGAAGGCGTGTACGCCTCCAGCTCCAGGGACGTGAGCTCGCTGCCCCTGTACAAGGAAGCCATCGAGGCCCACGTGAAGGAATTCGGCGCCGAGCCCGGCGCGTTCTACAAGGAAGCCTACGCCGCCTCGCTGGCCCTGCTGAACGCCATCGAAAAGGCCGGTTCCACCGATTCCGCCAAGATCATGAATGCCCTGCGCACCGAATTCGTCGAGACCTCGGTGGGCAAGATCAAGTTCGACAAGCGCGGCGATGCCGAGGGCGTCGGCTTCTCCATGTACCAGGTGAAGAACGGCAAGTACGTGGAACTCAAGTAGTTCACGGAAAGCATCCGATATGACAGGGGGGCGGGCCGCAGGCCCGTCCCCCGAGTTTTGACGACGGCGCGGCCAGGTCCCGCGCATGCACGGGAAGGCACCAATGGATTGGCAGTATTTCTGGGAACTCTTCTTCGGCGGGCTGACGCGCGGCTCCATCTACGCGCTCATCGCGCTCGGCTACACCATGGTGTACGGCATCATCGAGCTGATCAACTTCGCCCACGGCGAGGTGTACATGCTGGGCGCGTTCACGGCGCTGATCGTGGCCGGTGCGCTCGGCATCTACGGCTTTCCGGCCCTGGCCATCCTGATCATCGCCGCGGTGGTGGCGGTCATCTACTGTGCCGCCTACGGCCTGACGCTCGAAAAGATCGCCTACAAGCCGCTGCGCGACGCGCAACGCCTCTCGCCGCTCATCTCGGCCATCGGGATGTCCATCTTTCTCCAGAACTACGTCATCCTGGCCCAGACCTCGGACTTCATGCCGTTTCCCAACCTGGTGCCGCAGCCCGAATTTCTCGAACCCATCGCGCACATCATGGGCGCCAGCGAAGTGCTGATCATCGTCACCTCGGCCGTGGCCATGGCCGCGCTGACGCTGTTCATCAAGTACACCCGCATGGGCAAGGCCATGCGCGCCACGGCCCAGAACCGCAAGATGGCCATGCTGCTCGGCATCGACGCCGACAAGGTAATCTCGCTCACCTTCGTCATCGGCTCGTCGCTGGCGGCCGTGGGCGGCGTGCTCATCGCCTCGCACGTGGGGCAGGTGAACTTCGCCATCGGGTTCATCGCGGGCATCAAGGCGTTCACCGCCGCGGTGCTCGGCGGCATCGGCTCCATTCCGGGCGCCATGCTGGGCGGCCTTGTGCTCGGCTGGTGCGAAAGTTTCGCCACCGGGTACATTTCGAGCGACTACGAGGATGCGCTGGCCTTCGCGCTGCTTGTGCTCATCCTCATCTTCCGGCCTTCGGGCATCCTGGGCAAGGCCAAGACGCAGAAAGTCTAGCGGCGCCGCCACAAGGTGCCTTTTGTCCTCTGTCTTCGTCAGAACGCCTTTTTATTCCGGTCGAGTACGATAAGAGTACGCGCTGCGGTCGCCATCCGTAAGGCTCGCAAACTCGCCTAACGGCTGCCGCACTCCCTGCATAAAAAGTCGCTCTTCCTTGACAGAGAACAAAAATCCCGCTTGTGACGGCACCGCCAAGCTTGCGGTAACTCGCAGGCCACGGGCCGCCCCGCCGGATGCCGGAACACGCGGGACATAACGACGCATTCCGAGGAAAGTCTTCATGCAAGGTCTCAAGAAATCCATACTGGTCAGCCTGTGGTTCATGTTCCTGACCTTTCCGCTCATGGTCATCAGGATCGACAGCCTGAACGGGACCATCGACTGGCGGTGGGAGAACATGCTGGGCATGGGCGCGGGCTCGTTCGTGCTGTCCTTCGTGTGGCGGTTCATGATGGCCCGCAAGGAGGCCGGGCGCGCCGCGGCCGCCGGGGGCGTCATGTCCGCGCGCGGCGCGTGGTTCGAACGCCTGCGTAGCGACCCCAAGGCCGCCGTGCCCGCCCTGGCCGTGATCCTGGCCGTGTTCCTGGTCCTGCCGTGGCTGGTCTCCACCTACCAGACCAACATCATGATCTCCGCCCTGCTCTACGTCATGCTGGGCCTTGGCCTGAACATCGTGGTGGGCCTTTCCGGCCAGCTGGTGCTGGGCTACGTGGCCTTCTACGCCGTGGGGGCCTATTCCTACGCCATCCTGAACAGCAACTTCGGCCTGGGATTCTGGTCGGTGCTGCCCATCGGCGGGGCCATGGCCGCGCTGTTCGGCATCCTGCTGGGCTTTCCGGTGCTGCGCCTGCGCGGCGACTACCTGGCCATCGTCACCCTGGGCTTCGGCGAAATCATCCGCCTGGTGCTGGAAAACTGGAGCGACTTCTCGCAGGGGCCCAGCGGCATCGCCAACATCGACCGGCCCGGCCTGTTCGGCACGCAGCTTTCGGTCAGCGACGCCACCACCTACATCTACTATCTCATCCTGGCGGCGGTCATCGTGACCATCGTCGCGGTGACGCGCCTGAAGAACTCGCGCATCGGCCGCGCGTGGCAGGCCCTGCGCGAGGATGAAATCGCCTGCCAGGCCATGGGCATCGACATCACCACCACCAAGCTCACCGCGTTCGCGCTGGGCGCGTGCTGGGCGGGCTTCGCGGGGGTCATCTTCGCGGCCAAGACCACCTTCATCAACCCGGCCAGCTTCACCTTCCTGGAGTCGGCCATGGTGCTCGCCATGGTGGTGCTGGGGGGCATGGGCTCGGTCATCGGGGTTTCGGTGGGCGCGCTGGTGCTCATCCTGCTGCCCGAATACCTGCGCGCCTTCTCGGAGTACCGCATGCTCATCTTCGGCGCGACCATGGTTCTGATGATGGTCTTCCGCCCGCAGGGCCTCGTTTCGCCGGGGCGCACCAAGTACAACGTGCCCGACGCCGAAGGCGCCGGCGCCGCAGCGGCGCGCCCCGCCGCCGGAGGCAACGCCTGATGTCCGCAACCACCGGCAACGCCGCCACGCCCGTCAACTCCGCCAGTGGGACCGCCGCCGTGCTCGACGTCCGTTCCATTTCCATGAACTTCGGGGGCCTGCGCGCCCTGAACGAGGTGGACCTGCAGGTGCGCCTGGGCGAGATCGTGGCGCTCATCGGCCCCAACGGGGCGGGCAAGACCACCTTCTTCAACTGCATCACCGGCATCTACGTGCCCACCGAGGGCACGGTGCACGTGACCCCGCGCGACGGCCGCACCGTCACCGTCAACGGCCTGAAGGCCAGCCAGGTCACCGAACTCGGCATGTCGCGCACGTTCCAGAACATCCGGCTGTTCCCCACCATGAGCGTGCTGGAAAACGTGATGATCGGCCGCCACTGTCGGACCAGGGCGGGCATTCTGGGCGCGCTGCTGCGCGATTCCCGGACGCGCGCCGAGGAACAGCGCATCGTCGAGGAAAGCTACGCGCTGCTCAAAAGCGTGAACCTGCACCAGCACTACAAGGACCAGGCGCGCAACCTGCCCTACGGCGCCCAGCGCAGGCTGGAGATCGCCCGCGCGCTGGCCACCGACCCCTTCCTGCTCTGCCTCGACGAGCCCGCCGCAGGCATGAACCCGCAGGAAACCCACGAACTCAAGGAACTCGTCATCGAGATCCGCGAGCGCCACCAGCTTTCCGTGCTGCTCATCGAGCACGACATGAGCATGGTCATGTCGCTGTCGGACCGCATCTACGTCATGGAGTACGGTTCGAAGATCGCCGAGGGCACCCCGGAGGAAGTGAGCAAGAACCCCAGGGTCATCAAGGCATATCTGGGCGAGGAATCCCATGCTTGAGCTGCGTAACGTCAACGCCTTCTACGGCAACATCCAGGCCCTGCGCGACATCAACCTGACCATCGGGCAGGGCGAGATCGTCACCCTCATCGGCGCCAACGGCGCGGGCAAGACCACCACGCTGATGACCGTGTGCGGCGCGGTGCCCCCGCGCAGCGGCGAGGTGCTCTTCGAGGGCAGGCCCATCCACGCCATGAAGCCCAACGAGATCGTGCGGCTGGGCATCAGCCAGGTGCCGGAAGGGCGGCTGATCTTCCCCGACCTGACGGTGCAGGAAAACCTGGACCTTGGCGCGTTCCTGCGCAACGACAAGGACGGCATCGCCCGCGACCTGGACTACATCTTCGGCCTGTTCCCCATCCTGGCCCAGCGCCGCAAGCAGGCCGGGGGCACCCTTTCCGGCGGCGAGCAGCAGATGCTGGCCATCTCGCGCGCCATCATGGGGCGGCCGCGCCTG
>JALHHV010000459.1 GCA_022837365.1 Desulfovibrio sp.
CATCCATCGCGTCGGCGTGCCGTCATGGCTCGCGCCCGTCAGCCGGTCCTCATCCCCGGAACCCGGCACGCGGCGCGCCCCGCTGGTCCGCACGACGCGCCCACCCCCAGCCGCAGCAACGAGGAAGACAATGGAGACCAAACTGGCCAACCCGGCCCCGCTCGGGCTCATGGGCTTCGGGATGACCACCATCCTGCTCAACATCCACAACGCGGGCTTCTTTCCCATCAGCTCGATGATCCTCGCCATGGGCATCTTCTACGGCGGCATCGCGCAGGTCATCGCGGGCATCATGGAATTCAGGAAGGGCAACACGTTCGGCACCACGGCGTTCACGTCGTACGGATTCTTCTGGCTGACGCTGGTGGGGCTGATCGTCATGCCCAAACTGGGCTGGGCCGAACCCACCCCGCACGCCTACATGGGCTGTTACCTCGCCATGTGGGGGCTGTTCACCTTCTTCATGTTCCTGGGCACGCTGAAGGGCAAGACCACGCTGAAGTTCATCTTCCTGTCGCTGACCGTGCTGTTCGCCCTGCTGGCCATCCGCGACTTCACCGGCAGTGAGCTGATCGGCGTCATCGCCGGGTGGGAAGGGATCGTGTGCGGCGCCAGCGCCTGTTATCTGGCCATGGCCGAAGTGCTGCACGAGCAGTACGGGAAGGTTGTGTTGCCGTATTAGGTGGGATTGGAGGGGAAGGGAGGGGGAGGGGTTGTGCCCTGTTGGGTACGGCCTCTACGAAGACAGTTCTGTCCTGTTGACCACGCCCGATTTAGTTATGCCTCCGGCGGGGAGGAATGGGGTCGTGCGCGGTTGCACCCGGCCTCTACGAAGACAGTCCTGCCCTGTTGATTACCCTTGATTTCGTTATGCCTCCGGCGGGCAGGGGGTGTTGTAACGAACACCCCCTGCACCCCCGCGTTCCGGGGGCTCTGCCCCCGGCCCCCGAGTCTTCCTGCACCGCATTCCTACGCCGCCAGCTTCCCTCGGCCAAAGCGCCTTCGGGTGATCTGGCGGCGGGAATGCGATGTGCGCCAATCTCCCGCCGACACCGTCGCACTTAGGGTGCCCTTACCCCCGCCCCCGTTGCGACGCATGCCACCTTTCCGTTGAACGGCCTGAACTCCGGAAGCGCTGTTGGTATTGAAACCAATATGGAGTGGGCAACCTTCGTACCGCGATACGCAGCCGCAGCCGAAGATCACCGCCGAGGCTTTGCGAGGCGGAAGCTTCGGCGTCGCGGATGCGCGCCGCAAACAACATGGGGAGAGAGGCAACCTTGTCCCGGCCAAACCAGTGAGAGCCCCACGCACATCGCATTCCGCCGGGCAGATCGCCCGAAGGCGCTTTGGCCGAGGGAAGCTGCCCGGCGAGGAATGCGGTGCAGGATGCGTTGGGGGTCCAGGGGCGGCGAAGCCCCCCTGGAACGCGGGGGTGCAGGGGGTGTTCGTTACAACACCCCCTGCCCGCCGGAGGCATAACGAAATC
>JALHHV010000460.1 GCA_022837365.1 Desulfovibrio sp.
TGGGGCTGGCTCCCTTTTCGTGAAACATGCCCTTCCCCGCGAGATACCCATGACCACGACGACCTCCACCAGCTACCGCGGCGTTCGTTACCGCGAAAGCCAGACCCGCAAGCACGGCTCGAAGCCCGATCGCTATGATAACGTACAGAATTTTTCGCACATTCAAAAAACGGAAGTAGCCCGCCAAGTTGGTAAGGTTGGTCAAGACCAATCAACCCCCAAACCAACAAGGAAGGCTACGGAATGAGCAATACCAAGGAGCCGGGGAAAAAGAAACTGTCGGTGCTTGCGGTAGATGAAGAGGAGTTGCGTGGGCATGTGGCCGATGTTGTCCGGCAGAGCGTGGAGGATACCCTGAACGGGCTTTTGGATGCGGAGGCCGACGCGCTGTGTCAGGCCCGGCGCTATGAACGCAATGCCCAGCGGGCGAGCACGCGCGCGGGGCACTACGAAAGGGCATTCCAGACCAAAGCGGGGACGGTACAGCTCAAGGTGCCCAAGCTTCGCCACGTACCTTTCGAGACGGCCATCATCGAGCGCTACCGGCGTCGTGAAAGCTCCGTGGAAGAGGCTCTGGTGGAGATGTATCTGGCAGGCGTTTCCGTGCGCCGGGTAGAGGACATCACGGAAGCCCTGTGGGGCAGCCGGGTAAGCCCGAGCACCATAAGCGACCTGAACCAGAAGGTTTTCGAGCGCGTCGATGCATGGCGCAACCGCCCGCTGGCCAAGGAATATCCATATGTCTTCGTGGACGGCATCTGGTTGAAGCGTTCATGGGGCGGGGAGGTCCAGAATGTGTCGGTGCTCGTGGCTATCGGCGTCACGACCGATGGATACCGTGAAATCCTTGGCGTGGCCGAAGGGGCGCGAGAGGACGCCGAAAGTTGGCGACAGTTTTTGCGCGGCTTGCGCAGTCGCGGCCTCGCAACGATCCGCCTGCTGGTGTCCGACAAAAGCCTCGGGTTGCTGGAAGCTTTGGGCGAATTCTATCCCGAGGCGCAATGGCAACGCTGCGTCGTGCATTTCTACCGGAACGTGCTGCACGCCGTGCCACGAGGCAAGGCCAAGGATGTGGCGCGCATGCTCAAGGCCATCCATGCCCAGGAAGACAAGGAGGCCGCCCGGCAAAAAGTCGCGGAAGTAGTGAAGAAACTGCGTGCCATGCGGCTTGAAAAGGCATCCCGGATCGTGGAAGACGGATGCGATGAAACCTTGTCGTTTTACGGATTCCCTCCGGAACATTGGCGCCACATCCGCACGAACAATCCCCTGGAGCGCCTGAACCGGGAAATCCGACGCCGAACCCGCGTGGTGGGCAGCTTTCCGGATGGGCACGCCGCCCTCATGCTTGTGGCGGCCCGGTTGCGCTACATATCAGGCCAGAAGTGGGGCACGGAACGATACCTCAACATGCGCCTGTTGCAGGCGTGAAAAGAAGAGCCAACATCACGCCAACTAGCGGCTACTGAAAGTGCGCAAAATTCTGG
>JALHHV010000027.1:0-12410 GCA_022837365.1 Desulfovibrio sp.
AAGATGAGCAGGGCCTGCACGCTGGCCTGCAACGGCGCGTTGCCCGAGCGGATCATCTGCACCAGCCGGTCCAGCAGGGGGATGTCCTCGTCGTGCAGGGTGATCATGCGGCCGGGCAGGCAGAGCACCGTCAGGTAGCGGCCGTGCTGGGCGTCCCAGCCGTGGCGGGTGGGCAGGTGCACCATGATGCCCGAGGGGAACACGCTGACCTCGGGGTAGCGGCGCGGGGAAAGGCAGGCTTCGGTCACGTCGTCGGGCAGGTCGTAGGGGGCGAGGAAGCGGCCCAGGTCGTCGCGCGAGGGGGTTGCGACGTCCTGCCATATGACGGCGGGCCTCGGTGACTCGGCCTCGCCTGGCCAGATAACGGCGGGCCTTGCAGGCTCGGCACCGCCTGGCCAGATGACGGCGGGTCCCGCAGGCTCGGCCTCGCCTGGCCGGACAACGGCGGGATTCGGGGGCTCGGCACCGCCGGTCCCGTCCGTAGCGGCCGCCCCGGACGCTCGCGGGCAGGCCCCGTCCGGCGCGGAGGGCGTTTCCGTGCCGGGCGGCACGGGGGCGATGGTGCAGTCCGGCGCCAGGTGCAGGGTGCGCACGCGCAGGCTACCCATGCGGATGGCGGTTTCGGGGTCGGTCATGAAGGGTGCGGTCATGGAATGTACGCTCCGGAAGATGCGCACCGGGTGGATGCGTTCATGGGAGCGTGTGTAGCATCATTCACGGCGTTGCGTAAGGGCGTGGCGCGCGGCGCGGGGAACGGCCGTCCGGTCCGGGCGCGTGCGGCGGCTTTTGGGCTTGCCTTCGCCGCCCCGCAGGGGTAAGGAAGCCGTTCCGCGACACCTCGCCCGGCCACAGGCGCCAGCCTGTGGTTTTTTTTGCGGCGGGGGGCGCTCCGCCACGGCCATGCCGCCGGGCTTCCATGATCCCCGACAGTTGCGTCCACGGGCCGATGCCCGCCACGCCCGGACCGAGCGTCCGGGGGCAGCGCGTCGTCCATGTCCCGGATGTCGTTGACGGACACGTCGCGGAATGCAGGCCGCGACAGGGGCGGGAAGAACGGCGAGGCCGCGCGGGTGCGCCGTTGCGGCGGGTACACGGATGCGGGCATGCTCCCCGCCGGAGGCCGCGCGTTCCCTTGCCGGGGGGCGGACGGCGGGCGCGGGGTGGATTCATTCTTTTCCGGGTCGGCGCGCGCGCCCGGCGGCACATGTCGCCGGCGGGCCTGCGCCGCCCGTCAAGCGAAGGGTGTGTTGATGCGCAGTACAGGACTTGCCGCCGGGACGATCATCGAAGCCAAGTGCACGCGATGCAACGACATTACCGGCCACGTCATCGTGGCCATGGTCGGCGGTGAAGTGGTGAAGGTCGAATGCCGGGCCTGCGGCTCGGTGCACAAATACCGTCCCCAGAAAAAGGACGCCCCGCGCAGGGCCGCGCCCTCGGTGCGCAAGGTGCGCGCGGGCTCCACCCGCGCCGAGGCCGTGGACGTTTCCTCCTCGCGTTCCGAGGCCGCCCGTAAGGCCGCCGCCACCCGCGCCCAGCAGCGCGCCGCGCGCGACGCCGAGGCCACCGAGGTGGCCTGGAAGGTGGCCATGACCCGCAACGCGGCCGCCGCCAACCGCACCTACAGCATGAACGAAAGCTACGAAGAGGGCGAGATCATCGACCACCCGGTGTTCGGCCCCGGCGAGGTGCGCGCCGTGGTGCGCCCCGACAAGGTCGAGGTGCTCTTTCAGGACGGCCTGAAGGTATTGCGCTGCGTCTGCTAGGCCATGTCGGTCGAATACGATAAGAGTACGCGTTGCGGTCCTCATCCGTAATGCTCGAAGACTCGCACAACGGCTGAGGCACTCCCTCATGGCAGGCTCGTTTTCCTCGCCAACGAACGAAAATCCTAATTTAGAAACAACCCCTAGGTATTTGCGCGGCGGGCATCCATGCCTGCCACGCCACGGACAACAAAAAACCCGGACCAAGGTCCGGGTTTTTTGTTGTGCCGTGCGCGAGTGCGTGCCGGTTCAGCGCCCTCCGGGCGCAAGCCACGAGCGGATGTCGCGGAACGCCGTGCGCGCCGTCGAGACCACCCGGTCCACGCTCAGGGCGTACACGTCGGTTTCCGGCGATTCGCCGGGTGCGGGCCCCTTGGTCACGGTGACCTCGCCCAGCCTGCTGTGCAGCGAAGGTTCGGCCAGGCGCGATTCGTAGTACATGCCCGGCGAAAGGCGGGTCAGCCGCCACGGGGTGTCCGGGGTGGCCCCGGCGGGCACGTCTATCTTCAGCACGTGCACGTCGCCGGGCAGGCCGCGCTCCAGCACCATGCCCGCGAACAGCGAAAGGAAGTGCATGGCCGCGCTCCAGTCCTGCTCGGTGTAGGCGTGGTGCGATTCGATGCCCGTCTCCATGGACACCGCCAGCGCGGGAATGCCCCGGCAGGCCCCCTCCAGCGCGGCCCCCACGGTGCCGGAACTGGTGATGCTGGCCCCCAGGTTTTCGCCGTAGTTGATGCCCGACACCAGCAGGGCCGGGGCGTAGCCGGGCATCACCTTCAGCCCGTGGCCCACGGTGGCCGCCGGTGAGGCGTCGCAGGCCCAGGCCCGCAGCGGCGCGCCCGCCACGGTCAGTTCCACCTGTTGCAGGGTGGCGTTGCGGTCGCCGGTCTGGGCGCGGCCCATGGCCGTCTGCTGGCGCAGCGGGGCGAACACGTCCACCGCGCCCAGGGCGTGCAGCGCCTCGGCCGCGGCCAGCAGGCCGGGCGAGCGTACCCCGTCGTCGTTGGTCAGCAGGATGCGTGGTGCGGTCATGTGCGTGTCTCTCTGCGCGCGGCTGCTGTACCGCGTGGCAGCCCAGTTCGGCCACGATGGCGAACTGCTCCGCCGTCTCCACCCCCTCGGCCACCACGTGCAGGCCAAGGCTGCGGCCCAAGGTGACCACGGTGCGCACGATCTCGCGGTTTTCCGCATCCCCGGCCACGGCGGAGACGAACGAGCGGTCCACCTTCAGGGTGTCCACCGGGAAGCGTTGCAGGTAGGCCAGGGACGAATAGCCGGTGCCGAAGTCGTCGATGCCGATGCCCACCCCCAGCCTGCGCAAGGCTTCCAGGCGTTGCAGGGCCCCGTCCGGGTCCTCCATGATGGCCGTTTCGGTGATTTCCAGCTTCAGGGCGTTGGGAGGCAGGCCGGTTTCGGACAGGATGCGGGCCACCCGGCCGGTGAGGTTGGGCTGCGACGCCTGCCGCGCCGAAAGGTTCACCGAGACGTACAGGCCGCGCGCGCCGGGCAGGGTGGCCCGCCAGCGGGCCAGGGTGGCCGCCGCCTGCTCCAGCACCCACTGGCCGATGCGCAGGATGAGCCCCGTCTCTTCGGCCATGGGGATGAACCGGGCGGGCGGCACCGCGCCCTCGGTGGGGTGGAGCCAGCGCACCAGCGCTTCGAACCCCAGCAGGGTGGAGCCGTCCACGGCGAACACCGGCTGGTATTCCAGATACAGCTGCCTGCGGCGCATGGCCATGGAAAGGTCGCCCTCCAGGGTCATCATTTCCATGGTGTGGCGGTGCATGGACTGGTTGAACACCCGGAACCGCCCCTTGCCCTGGGCTTTGGCCTGGTACATGGCGATGTCCGCGTCGCGCAGCAGGCCGTCGGCCGCGTCGTACCCCTGGGTGCGCAGCACGATGCCGATGCTGGCCGAGGTGCGCACCACCTTGGCCCCCATGCGCACCGGACGTTCCAGCGCGGCCAGCAGGCGGCGGGTGATCTGCACGATGCGCCGGGGCGAGTCCACGTCCTCCAGCAGCAGGGCGAACTCGTCGCCGCCCAGGCGGGCCACGGTGTCGCCCGCGCGCACCACCGGGCGCATGCGCCGGGCCACCTCCACCAGCAGGTTGTCGCCCGTGGTGTGGCCGTGGCTGTCGTTGATGAACTTGAACCGGTCAAGGTCCAGCATCAGCACCGCGAACCGGTAGTCGGCGTTGCGGCGGCGGCGCTGGACGGCCCGGTCGATGCGGTCCAGCAGCAGGGCGCGGTTGGGCAGGCCGGTGAGCGGGTCGTGCAGGGCGAGGTGGGTCAGCATTTCCTCGCCCTGCTTGCGCTCGATGGCCACGGCCACCTGTTCGGCCACCGGCACCATCAGTTCCGCGTCGCGGGCCGAGAAGAATTCCGAATCCTCGTAGTGCTGCACCACCATGGCCCCGATGACCTTGCCGCGCGAGCGCAGCGGGGTGCCCAGCCAGGCCGCCGGGCGCGCGCCGAACACCGGGCGCGCCTCGATGTCGCCGCTGTGCAGGTGCAGTTGCCTGCCGGTGCGGATGACCTCCAGCGTGGGGCTTTTCGACGTGGGGTCGGAAATGTGCTCCACGGGGCTGTAGCGGGCGTCGCGCTCGTCGGCGAAGTAGGCGAAGTCCAGCCTGTCCCCCGGCTCGTCCACCAGCGCGATGAAGAAGTTGGGGGCCTGCACGTGGCGGCGCAGGGCGGCGTGGATGGACTGGAACAGTTCGTCCAGGTCGCGCGTTTCGTTGATGGCGTTGGCGATGTGGAACAGGATGCCCGCGATGGCCTCGCCCTGCTTGCGGTCGGTGATGTCGGCCAGGGCTCCGGCCACCCGGTTCAGGCGGCCGCCGGGGCCGCGCCGGGCCGCGCCGCGCGCCAGCACCCAGCGCCACGTGCCGTCGGTGTGGCGGATGCGGAATTCGTGCTCGAAGCGTTCGGCGTCCTCGCCGGTGACGCGGCGCACCTCGGACAGCACGCCCAGCCTGTCCTCCGGGTGCAGGATGGCCGCGATGTCCATGGGCGACATCCTTTCGTCGGGGGCGCGGCCCATGATTTCGAGGCAGCGCGGCGAATGGTACAGGGTGCTGGTGGCCAGTTCCCATTCCCAGATGCCGTCGTTGGTGGCGGAAATGGCCATGTCGTAGCGCTGGCGGCTCTTTTCCAGTTCCAGCACCTGGTTGCGCCGCTCGGTGATGTCGCGGATGGTCTGGATGACCCCGTCCAGGCGCCCTTCGCCGTCGCGCAGGGCGGATGCCACGGTCCACACGTGGGCGCCCCGGCCGCCGTACAGCGTGGGCACGTAGGCCTCGGCAGCCAGCTTGTCGCCGTGCCCGCCGAACTGGGTGTAGTGGCTGGGCAGGGGCGTGTCCGGACTGAAGAACCGGTCGCCCAGCAGGGGAATGCGTTCGCCGTAGAAGGGCAGGGCGTATTCGAAGTTGCCGCGCCCCAGCATGTCGCCGGCGGAATGGCCGGTCATTTCCTCCATGGCGCGGTTCCAGGCGATGACCCGGCGGTTCGCGTCCAGCACCAGGGCGGCGTCGGGCAGGAAGTCGATGATGTCGCGCAGCCTGCGCCATGCCTCGGAAAGCTGGTCCTGCATCACCTTCTGCTCGGTGATGTCCAGCACGAAGCCGTCGATGAATTCCGGACCGGCCGTGCTGCCCGCCCCGCCGGAGTCCGGGCCGCTCACCAGCCGCGCGCTGACCAGCCCCCAGTACAGCGAGCCGTCGCGGCGCTTCAGGCGCAGTTCCATGCGGTCCACGCGGCCGGTGGTCCGCAGCGCCCCCACGAAGCGCCGGCGGTCGTCCGGGTTGGCGTACATCTGGTTGGGGATGTCGGTGACCAGGGCCAGCATTTCGTCGGTGGAGGCGCAGCCCCAGATGCGCGCGAACTCCGGGTTGACGTTTTCGTAGCGTCCGTCCGGCGTCACGCGGAAGATGCCCACCGGCGCGCTGGTGAAGATGGCGTGGTACTGCTCGCGGGCGTGGTCCAGATCGCCCGCGTGGTTCGGGCCGCCCGCGTGACCGGGAAGACCCGCCGGGCGCGGCGATGCCGACGGGACGGACGGCAGGGCCTGCCGCCCGTCGCGGGCTTCGGCCTGAGCGGCGCTTCCGGCCCTGCCGCGTCGCAGGAGCAGCCCGGCCAGCAGGCCGAGCGCAAGCCCGGCGGCAAGGCCGAGCAGCAGCGGGGCTGCGGTCCAGACCGGGGCCCCGGCGGCGATGCCTTCACCGGCGGCCAGCGCGGGGCGGGCCGTGGCGGCGGCCAGCAACGGCGGGGCAAGCAGGCATGGCGCGGACGCGAAAACCGGCAGGCGGAGCGGGCGGAACGGGTTCCGCGGGCGGTGGATGCGGCGGGGGCGGTCGGCGGTATGGTGGCGCGCGGCGGGTACATGGTCCGGCGGAAGAATGCGGGAACGGCGGCGCGGGCAGGGGGCGGACGCACGCGAGGGCGCGTGCGGTGATGCCTCCTGCGGCCATGACGCCTTGCGGCGGGTGGTCATCTGAGGCCCTTCGGGAAACGGCGTTGGATGAAAAAAGGATAGAGGATTCCGTTCCGTTTGAAAAGCGGCCCGAAGGGCATGTGTCTGATGTAATGGAGCATTGGCCTTGGGGCGTGTTCCGGTTCGCCCCGTTTTTGCCCGGCGGGGGCGGTGGGCCGGGTGCTTTCGGCGCGGAGCGCGCACGCAGGGGGGCATCACCCTTGATGTTTCCTGTTGACGGATGGCCCCGCATGGGGCAAGGGCAGAAACTGGGGCCGCGCAGCAGGACATCGGTCCTGTCCCGATGAAACGGCGCGGGAGTGTTCCATTCTTAGTGAGAGGTTTTCCGCATGGCCAAGTCTATCTATGTCGGCAATCTGCCATGGGCCGCCACCGAGGACGAAGTGCGCAGCCTGTTCAGCGCCTACGGCACGGTGCTTTCCGTCAAGCTCGTCACCGACCGTGAAACCGGGCGCGCCCGCGGCTTCGGCTTTGTCGAAATGGATGACGCCGCGGCGGCGGCGGCCATCGAAGCCCTGGACAACACCCCGTTCGGCGGGCGCAACCTGCGCGTCAACGAGGCACAGCCCAAGGCGCCCCGTCCGCCCAGATACTGACCGCACCCCGCACCCCGCATTCCGCGCCGCCCCGGGACAGCAGGTTCCGGGGCGGCGTTCTGCATGGCTTCGTGCCCCATGCGGAACAGACCTTGCGCGGGCCATGTTGCATCCCTCGCCCGCACGCTGTATATTCAGATAGGAAATCGCGCCGTCATTCCCGGCGGCGCGACAAAACGATTCCTTCCCAAGACAAGGAGAACGAGATGCGTCAACTCAAGGCCCTCGTGGCGCTGCTGATCGTCGGGCTTGCCCTTTCCGGCTGCGCCCAGACCTATGGCGGCGGCACCTACAAGGGTGGGCAGACCCGCATGTCGCACACCGTGCAGGAAGGCGTCGTCACGCAGGTGAACGATGCCGTGATCGAGGACAGCCCCAGTGGTATCGGCGCGCTGGGCGGTGCCGTGGTGGGCGGCGTGCTCGGCAACATGATCGGCGGCGGCAAGGGCCGCGTGCTGACCACGCTTGGCGGCGCCGTGGCCGGTGGGGCCGCGGGCTACGCCGGTGAACAGGCCATCAAGACCAAGAGAGCCATCGAAATCACCGTCAAGCTCGATAACGGGCAGATGATGTCCGTGGTGCAGGAGCCGGACGAAACCTTCATGGTGGGCGACCGGGTGCGCGTCCTGACGGGGAACGACGGGTCGGCCCGCGTGCGTCACTAGTACGCTGTACACCACAGGACAAATGCGTATACTGGACCCGTCCCGGCCTTTCGGGGCGGGTCTTCCCTCTTCTTCGGGACGTGTCGCCGGGTGGTGCCCGCCGCGCACGTCGCACGACGCCACCACACCGCGCCGGCGGCGCGCCGGCCTTCACGAACGCGACGGAGGATACCGATGCTTGATCCCAGGGAATGCATCCTGTACAGCGGCGGCGCCGCGGGTACCGAGGCCTGTTTCGGCGCCACGGCCGAGGCGTATGGCCTGCAGGAGGTCAACTACAGCTTCGAGGGCCATCAGGTGGAACGCATGCGCGGGGTGCGCGTGCTGACCAGCGAGGAACTGGCCCTGAAGGACGTGAGCCTGACCTACGTTTCGCGGCTGATGAGCCGCCAGTACACCCGCGCCCCCCTGTTCCGGAAGGTGTTGCAGTCCATCTGCTGGCAGGTCAGCAGCGGCCACGAGGTGTTCGTGGTGGGCGAAGTGATGGAGGACGGGACGGTCAAGGGCGGCACCGGCTGGGGCGCCGAGTTCGCCAAGATCTGCAACAAGCCCCTGTTCGTGTTCGACCAGGTGAAGAACGGCTGGTTCCGCTGGGAACAGGACGCCTGGCTGCCCGAGGCGGCCCCGCGCATTTCCCACCGCCACTTCACCGCCACCGGCACCCGGTTCCTCGAGGACAACGGCAAGGCCGCCATCGAGGCCCTGTTCGCCAGATCCTTCAGCCGGTAGACAACGACCCAGCGCAGTTTCGGGGGCCGTCGGCGACGGCCCCCTTCGTTTTTGGACCATCCGTTCCGGACCACCCGCCGCGCGGACGCGGCGTTTCATTCCCACCGCATTCCCCACTGGACGAGGCTCGCACCCCCGCCCACGCATACGGAGCCGTCATGCCGCCGCAACCGGAGCAACGCACCACGCACGCGGGCCTTTGGGGGGCTCTTGGCGCGTTCGGCCTGTGGGGCCTTCTGCCCCTGTACTGGAAGCTCGTGCAGCAGGTGCCCCCTTTCGAAATCCTGTGCCACCGCATCGTCTGGTCGGCGGTGTTCCTGCTGCCCCTGGTGCTGCTGGGCGGCCGCATGGCCGAGGTGCGCGCCGCCGTGGCCTCGCGCCGCAACCTGCTGACCATCGCGGGCAGCAGCCTGCTCATCGGCGGCAACTGGTTTCTGTACATCTGGGCCGTGAATTCGGACATGGTGCTGGAAACCAGCCTGGGCTACTACATGACCCCGCTGGTCAACGCGCTGCTGGGCGCGCTGGTGCTGGGCGAGCGGCCCAGCCGCGTGCAACTCGCGGCCATCGCCATCGCGGCCGCCGGGGTGCTGTCCATGCTGGTCTCGTACGGCAGGCTGCCGTGGGTGGCGCTGGTGCTGGCCGTGTCCTTCTCGTTCTACGGCCTGCTGCGCAAGCTGGTGCGGGTGGAACCCATCCCCGGCCTGTTCCTGGAGACCATGCTGCTGGTGCCCATGGCGGCCGGGTATCTGGCCTGGGTGGCCTGGCAGGGGGGCGGCGCGCTGGGCCGCCAGGGCCTGTCCACCGGCCTCTTGCTGGTGGGCGCGGGCATCGCCACCTCCACGCCGCTGCTGTGCTTCGCCTTCGCGGCGCGGCGGCTGCGCCTGACCACGCTGGGGGTCATGCAGTACATCGCGCCCAGCCTGGCCTTTCTGCTGGGAGCCTTCGTGTTCCGCGAGCCGGTGACCTCCGCCCACATGCTGACCTTCGCCTGCATCTGGACGGCGCTGGCCCTGTACACGGCGGACGGCCTTCGTGCCGCCAGGAGCGCCTATCGTCATGCCGTCCGGTGACAGCCGCCGGGTTTTGGAGTAGCCTGAAAAGAGTGGTCGTGCGGCCGTGACCCGTGTGTGGCTTGTGCGCAACCCCCGTGCAACATGGTGACGCCATCGGGCGCGTTTCCGCCGCGGGGGTGCGCCGCGCAGGGGGACGCGGCGCGCACGGGCGGGAAACCATCATACCCGGAGGCTGCACATGACGAGGAAGATGCTGTCGCTGCTGTCGATGATCACGGTGCTGCTGCTGCCCTGCCTGGGCGACGCCGCGCCCAGGGAGTTCCGTCTGCTGACCTGGAAGGGGTACGCCCCGGCGGAACTGGTGGAGAAGTTCGAGAAGGAGACCGGCTACAAGGTGCAGGTGACCTACTCGAACAACGAGGAAATGATCGCCAAGCTGCGCGCCACGCGCGGCGGCGGCTTCGACCTCGCCCAGCCGAGCCAGGACCGCATCTCTTCCGTGCAGGAAAGCTTCGGCCTGTACCAGCCCATCGACTTCGGCCGCATCGAGGCGGCCCGATTCATTCCCTCTATGCTCGACGCGGTGAAGAAGAACACCCTGGTCAAGGGCAAGTCCTACGCCGTGCCGTTCTGCTGGGGCACCGACGGCCTTATCGTGAACCGCAAGTTCGCGCCGGAGGCCAAGAGCTTTTCCGACCTGCTCGACTCCAGGTACGCCGGGCGCGCCAGCTACCGCCTGAAGCGTCCCACCCTCATCGCGCAGGCTTTCGGCATGGGCGTGGACCCCTTTGCCCTGTACGCCGATGAAGCCGCCTACCAGAAGCTGCTGGACCAGGTGGAAGGCAAGCTCATCGCCGCCAAGGGCGTGGTGAAGAACTACTGGACCAACGGCGACGCGCTGCTGGAATCCATGCGTTCGGGCGAAGTGCATATCGCCCAGGCCTGGGACAACGGCGGCTTCAAGCTGCACGCCGAAAACCCGGACATCGACTTCGTGGCGCCCGTCACCGGCGCGCTGGGCTGGATCGACACCTTCGCCATCCCCGCCAAGGCCGACAACGTGGACGCCGCGTACAAGTGGATCAACTTCATGATGCGGCCCGAAAACGCGGCCGTGTTCACCAACGCCGAAGACACCCCCACCGCAGCCGTGGGCGTGGGCGAACGCCTGAAGCCCACCTTCCGCGCCGACTTCGAACGCTGCTACCCGCAGCAGGTCATCGACAACATCAAGTGGTACCCGCCCGTGCCCGCCAGGCTTGAAGCCATGGAAGGCAAGGCGCTGGACCGGGTGAAGGCCGCCCAGTAGCATGACGCCGGGGCGTCGCGCCCGCCGGTGAAGGCGGGGCGGCGCCCCGGCTTGCGTGGAACCGTTTTATCCGGAACAGGACGCGGCGGGCATGCAGCGCCCGGCGCGGCGGGAGTGCATGACCAGATGCCCACAGCCATTTCCCCGAGCGTTTCCCCGAACATTTCAGTGGACCTTTCCGTCACCAGCCTCGTCAAGCGCTTCGAACGGTTCACGGCGGTCGACGACGTGTCGTTCGAGGTGGAGCAGGGCAAGTTCTTTTCCATCCTCGGTCCCTCGGGCTGCGGCAAGACCACCCTGCTGCGGATGATCGCGGGCTTTGAAGCGCCGGATTCCGGGGTCATCGCCATTCGCGGGCGCGACATGGCGGGCATTGCCCCCAACCGCCGCCCGGTGAACCTGATCTTTCAGCACCTTGCTCTGTTCCCCATGATGTCCGTGGCCGAGAACGTCGCCTTCGGCCTGAAGCGCCGGGGCATGGCCGGGGGCGAGATAGCCCGCAGGGTGCGGGACGTGCTGGAGCGCGTGGGCCTGCCCGGCTACGGCGGCAAGATGCCCGCCCAGCTTTCCGGCGGGCAGAAGCAGCGCGTGGCCATCGCCCGCTGCCTGGTGCTGGAGCCCGCCGTGCTGCTGCTGGACGAACCCCTGGGCGCGCTGGACCTGAAGCTGCGTGAGCAGATGAAGGTGGAACTGAAGACCCTCCAGGCCGAGGTGGGCACCACCTTCGTGTACATCACCCACGACCAGTCCGAGGCGCTGGTCATGTCCGACCACGTGGCGGTCATGAACGCCGGGCGCTTCGAGCAGGTGGACACCCCGCGCAACCTGTACCGCCGCCCGGCATCGGCCTTCGTGGCCGGGTTCGTGGGCGAGACCAACGTGTGGACGGGCACGCTGGAAGATGTCACCGGCGACGCGGGCCTGGTGCGCACCGACGAGGGCGCTGTCTTCCGCGCCCGCGTGGCCGCCGGACTTGCCAGGGGCGCGCGGGTGGACATGTTCATCCGGCCCGAGGCCGTGCTGATCGACCCCGACGGCGCGTCCTGCGTGGCGCCGGAAAACGGCGACGATGCCGGTGACGCCCCCCTGCCGCCGCGCGGGGCCTGCACCAACCGCGCGCAGGTACAGGTGCAGGCCATCCTGTTCGACGGCGCGGCCAGCCGCCTGCTGGCCCATCCGGAAGGTTCGCGCCGCGAGATCACGGTGGCCCTGCCCCAGAACCGCCTGTACGACCACATCAAGCCCGGCGACCGCATCTCCGTGGGCTGGGACGACCGCGCGGGCATCTGCTTCGCGGCCGGGAGCGGGCGATGAGCGCCGCCGCCATGCCGTCCGCGCCCTCCGCGCCCGTGAAGTCCGGGCCGGGCATGCGCCTGACCCTGGCGCTGTTCCTGACCCCGGTGGCGCTGTGGCTTGGGCTGCTCATCGTGCTGCCGCACATCGACTTGCTGATCATGTCCTTCCGCATGGACCCGGCCTTCGGCGACGAGGGCTGGAGCCTTGAAAACTACCACCAGTTTTTTTCGGAACCCATCTACTGGCTCACCTTCGTGCGCACGGCCGGGTATTCGGTGCTGGTCACCCTGCTGACCTTCCTTGTGTCCATGCCCGTGGCCTTCTACGTGACCAAGGTGGTGGAGCGGGGCGCCTCGCGCTTTCTGCTGACCATGCTGCTGCTGCCGTTCTGGGTGAGCGAGTTGGTGCGGGTGTACGGCTGGATGATCCTGCTGCGCGAAAGCGGCGTGCTGAACCACTGGCTGACGGCGCTCGGCATCACCGCCGCGCCCGTGGAAATGCTGTACAACGACGCGGCCATGATCATGGGCCTCGTGTA
>JALHHV010000027.1:12420-20424 GCA_022837365.1 Desulfovibrio sp.
TGGACGACAGCCTCATCGAGGCCGCCTGCGACCTTGGCGCGGGCCCGTGGACCATCATGCGCACCATCGTGGTGCCGCACTGCATGCCGGGCATCATGTCCGGGTCCATCGTGGTGTTCATGCTCACCCTCGGCAACTACCTGACGCCCAACCTGATGGGCGGCAAGAACTCGTTGTGGTTCACCGAGCAGATCTACAACCAGTTCATCGCCAGCTTCAACTGGAACCAGGGCGCGGCCTTCGGCTTTCTGCTGCTGGCGCTGTCGTCGTGCATCATCTGGCTGGGGCTGAAGCTGACCGGCCAGAAACTGAGCAGGGTGGTGCAATGATCCGTTCGCTGCCGCGCTCGCGCGGCTACAGCATGGGCTACGGCCTGTACGTCACGCTGTACTTCGTCTTTCTGTTCGCGCCGCTGACGGTCACCTGCGTGCTGGCCTTCAACGATTCGCAGTTTCCCTCGCTGCCGTGGAAGGGCTTCACGCTGGACTGGTTCCTGGCCGACCTGCCCGCGCGCACCGGCATCTTCCACGACCGGGGCAACCTGTCGTCCATCCTCACCAGCGCCCGGACCGCCGTCCTCGTGTCCGCGCTGGCCACCCTGGTGGGCACCTGCGCGGCCTTCCTGTTCGAGCAGGAGGAGTTTCCGCTGAAGGGCGCGCTGTACTTCCTGATGCTGGCCCCGCTGGTGATCCCCGGCGTCATCTGCGGCCCGGCTTCTGGCTGGTGGTGCTGGGGCAGTTCTCGTTCATCACCACCTTCGTCACCCTTGTGGTGTCCGCCCGGCTCAAGAAGTTCGACCGCACCCTTGAAGAGGCCGCGCTGAACCTTGGGGCCACGCGGCTGGAGGTGATCCGGTACATCACCCTGCCGTTCCTGCGCACGGCCATCATCGGCGCGGGCGCGGTGGCCTTCCTGATGTCGTTCGAGAACTTCAACACCACCCTGTTCCTGGTGGGCTCGGAACCCACCCTGCCCATCAACCTGTACCTTCAGGTGCGCGACGGCTCCACCCCGGTCATCAACGCCATCTCGTTCCTGCTCATCGTGGGCACTTCGCTGGTGGCGTGCGTGAATCTGTATGCCGGGCGGAAGACCGAAGCCGGTTAGCGCGCCTTGCCTTTTTGCCTTGCGGCGGCCCGACCCGAAGGGCGCGCAGCGTGGCCGTTAGGCGAGCTTGCGAGTCTTACGGCCATCGAGAGCAACGCTGTCAGGCATCGCTTTTTGCTCCGGTCACGGACGGAAGAGTCCGCTCCCTGCGCAAAAAGCTCGCCTTCCTTGCCGGAAGTCAAAAAACCTGCGGCGCGCGGGCGGGGTGGGCATGCTTTCCTGTATTTTTATCCATCTGTGAACACGCCTTGCTTCCTTATAATCCCGCAGCGGTCCTCCGCTGCGGGGGGCTGTGCGGTCACGATGCGAGGAATTACGGATTTTGCCCGCCGGACAAGGCGGCGCGGCGTTTTTGCGCGGAGCGTACTGTTGTACGTGAGCAGCAAAAATGCCGCGCCAACGCCGCCCGGCGGCAAAAGGCGGATTCTGTCAGCAGGGTGGGCGCGGAAGTGTGCCCGTCCCGCACAATATGGCAACCTTGCTCCAGGAGGTCGGCATGTCCGGTGCAACCATGCCTCGGGAAGGATATTTCGCCCCGCGTGAAGGGCGGGTGCTGTGCATCGCCCATCGCGGCGCGCGCTCCGTGGCGCCCGAAAACACCATCCTCGCCGCCCAGCGCGGGCTGGAAGAGGGCGCGGACCTGTGGGAACTGGACGTGCAACTCACCGCCGACGGGCATCTGGTGGTGGTGCACGACGACACCCTGGAGCGCACCACCGACGTGGCCTCCCGCCCGGAATACGCTGGCCGCGCCCCATGGCGGGCCTGCGACTTCACCCTGGACGAGGTGCGCGGGCTGGACGCGGGCGGCTGGTACCAGGCCGCCGACCCGTTCGGACAGGTGGCCTCGGGCGGCGTGACGGCCGACGACCTGGCTCTGTTCCCCGGCCTGCGCATCCCCACGCTGGATGAGGCCCTGGCCTTCACGGCGGACCACGGCTGGCGCGTCAACGTGGAGATCAAGGACATGGCCGCCAATGGTCCCGGCTATCCGGGCGACGAGGCGGTGACCCGCGCCGTGCTGGAGCGCATCCGCGCGCATGGCCTGACGGAGCGGACGCTGCTGTCCTCGTTCCGGCACGGGTGCCTGCGCCACGCGGCCGCCATGGAACCCGCGCTGGCTCTTGCCGCGCTGGTGGAGGACGTGCGCCCGGACGACCCGGTGACCCTGTGCCGCGACCTTGGCGTGGTGGCCTACCACCCCGGCGACGACATCGTCACGGAAGCGGACGTGGCGGCCCTGCGGGCCATGGGCGTTGCCGTCAACGTGTGGACCGTGAACGAAGAGGCGGACATGCGCCGCTTCCTCGACTGGGGCGTGGACGGGCTGATCACCGACTTTCCGCTGCTGTGCTGGGGGGTGCTGCGGGAAAGGGGGCAAGGCGCGTAGGGGCTGCCGCCCCCGGCCTCGCGCGTCCGGCCACATATCCGGCCGCATGTCCGGCCATATGTCTGGATAGTTGACCCGGCGCGCCACAAGGCGTAGGCCGTGCGCTCGGGCATCCGCATCCGCCGTGGTGGCGGTGCATGGCGCCCGCCTCGCAACCCGCGCCGGACCTTGTCCGGCCAGCTTCCGCCCTGCGGAGGAACCGCATGCCCGCCCTCGGGACCGGCGAACTCGCCGCCCTGTCAACCGCCGCCCTTTGGGCGGTGTCGTGCCAGATCCACGCCATCCTTTCCCGGCGTCTCGGCCCCCACACCCTGATCCTGCTGCGCCTGCCCATCTGCATCGTGATGTTCGGCGCGTGGTGGGGCGCATCCGTGCTGTTCTTCGGCGGCGGGGTGATGGTGCCCGGCTCGCCCGGCTCAGTTGGCACGGGCGGCCCCAGTCTGCTGGCCCTGGGCGCGCTGGCCCTTTCCGGGGTGGTCGGCGTGGCCCTGTGCGACCTGCTGTTCTATTCCGGCGTGGTGCTGGTGGGCGCGCGGGTGGCCCTGCTGGTGCAGTCGCTGTCCACGGTGATCACCGCCGTGCTCGGCTACCTGCTGCTGGGCGAGGCCATCGGCCCCATGGGCATCGCGGGCATCCTCATCGCCACGGCCGGGGTGGCCTGGGTGGTGGGTGACAGCGGCACGGTGCCCGAAGGCGCGGTGCCCCTGTCGCGCGCGGTGCGCTTGCGCGGGGTGGGGCTGGCCTTCGCCTCGGCGCTGGCGCTTTCCAGCGGCATGGTGCTGTCCAAGCAGGGGCTGTCCGAGGGGGTGGACCCGCTGTTCGCCGCGCTGCTGCGCATGGTGGTGGCCATGGGCGTGTTCTGGCCCACGGCCATGCTGACCGGCCGGCTGCGCCCGGCGCTGGGCGTGGTGCGCGGCGACCGCCACAACTTCCGCCTGCTGCTGGCGGCCTCGCTCATCGGCCCGGTGGTGGGGGTGTGGCTGTCGCTGGTGGCCATCGGCGCCACCCAGACCGGCATCGCCGCCACCCTCATCGGGCTGGAGCCCATCTTCATCATTCCCGTGGCCGCCATGGTGGAGCGGCGCTGGCCCACGCCCCGCGCCATTGCCGGGGCGGGCATCGCCTTCGCGGGCACGGCGTTGCTGTGCCTGCGAAACGTGCTGTGATTGCCCAAATTGGCCTTTTGTCCGTTGGCATCGTCAAACCACGCCAGCCATGTCGGTCGAATACGATAAGAGTATACTCCCTCATGGCTGGCGCGTTTTCCTCGCCAACGAACAAAATTCCTAATTTGGGCAGTTGCCCGTAATACGATGCGGAGATTCTAAAAGCGCCCGGAGTTGCTCCGGGCGCTTTCGTTTTTTTGGCTGAAACCTGGCGGCTACACCTCGCCCACGGCCATGTCCAGATCGTCGCCGGTTGCGCCGGTTGCGCGAATATTCCACGCGGGGCGGCACCTGCGGGTACACCTCGCGGTGCAGCACGCCGTCCGATTCCAGTTCGCGCAGTTGCTGGGTGAGCATCTTCTGGGTGATGTTGGGCATGATGCGCCGCAACTCGCTGAAGCGCAGCGTGCCGTCCTGCCCGAGCCGCCACAGGATGATGGGCTTCCACTTGCCGCCGATGACCTGAAGGGTCAGTTCCAGCGCGCAATAGTATTCCTTGCCCGCGCAGTGCTTGAGGGTGCATGCCGTGACCATCTGGTACCTCCGCGCGAAACATAATAGCATCTGCGGTATCTTTCAAGACCCTACGGTATAGTGCAGGATACTATGCCACAAAATGGTGCGTACTTGATGGAAATACTCAAGCGGGTATTTTGACCCGTACCGGTTCGCCACGGGCGGGCCACCCCGCAACGCCGCAAAGTCCGGTTCCCGCCTTGCCAGACAGCGCCCGCACGGCGCAGGAGGTTTGTCTCATGGACGTCTTTTCCGCCATCCACGGCCGCCGCTCCATCCGCAAGTATACCGATGCTCCCGTTGCCGAGGCCGATGTGCGCGATATCCTGGCCGCCGCCATGGCCGCCCCCAGCGCGGGCAACGCCCAGCCATGGCGCTTCGTGGTCGTGGACGACCGCAAGCTGCTGGAGGCCGTCCCCGCGTTCAGCCAGTATGCCGCCATGGTCGCCAGGGCGCCGCTGGGCATTCTGGTGTGCGCCGACCTGACGGCCGAGAAGTATCCCGGCTACTGGGTGCAGGACTGCTCCGCCGCCGTGCAGAACATCCTGCTGGCCGTGCACGGCAAGGGGCTGGGCGCGGTGTGGACCGGCGTGCACCCCATGAAGGACCGCGAGGACGGCTTCCGCCGCCTGCTGAGCCTGCCGGAGAACATCGTGCCGCTGGGCTTCATCGTCATCGGCCATCCGGCGCAGGAACTGGCCCCGCAGGACCGCTACGACGACGCCAAGATTCACTGGAACGGGTGGTAGCATGCCCATCATCAGCGTTGTGGCCAACCCCATGACCACGGACGACAAGCGCGAACTGGTGCGCGAGCTTACCGCCACGGCGGCGCGCGTCATGAAGCTGCCCCCGGAGACCATCACCGTGCTCATCGACTGCCGCCAGCCCGAGGACATCGGCGTGGCCGGGGTGCTGCTGGCCGACCGGAAGAAATGACGGGCGGCGGCCCGCGCCGCCCGCCCGTCCCCAGCCCTTCTCAACAGTTCCGCGCTCCCTCCCTTTTGCGGGGCAGGGCGGCGCATCACGGAGACACCATGAGCGCATCCATCTTCGCACCCGTGCGCATCGGCAACCTGGAATCGCCCAACCGCTTCGTCCGCTCAGCCACCTGGGAAGGGCTGGCCACCGACGACGGTCTTGCCACCCCGGCCCTGGCCGAGGTGCTGGGCGAACTGGCCAAAGGCGGCGTGGGCGTGGTCATTCCCGGCCATGCCTACGTGGAAAAGCGCGGGCAGGCGGGGCCGCGCCAGCTCGGCATTCACGACGACGCGTGCATTCCCGGCTTGCGCATGCTGGCCGACGCCGTGCACGCGGGCGGCGGGCGCATCGTGGCCCAACTGGCGCACGCGGGCGGCCTGGCCCACACCCCGGCCACGGGCCAGCCCGGCATCACCGCCACCCCCTTCGAGCGGGACGGCTTTCTGCCCATGCGCGAAATGACCGAGACCGACCTCGACGAGGTGGTGGCCGCCCTGGCCGCCGCCGCGCGCCGCGCCGTGCAGGCGGGCTTCGACGGGGTGCAGGTGCACGGGGCGCACGGCTACCTGCTCGGCCAGTTCCTGTCGCCCGCGCGCAACAGGCGCGCCGACCGGTTCGGCGGCAGCCTGGAAAACCGCATGCGGCCCCTGCTGATGGCGGTGCGCGCCGTGCGCGAGGCCGTGGGTCCGGGCTTTCCGGTGTGGGCGAAGCTGAACTGTTCCGACTTCATGGACGGCGGCTTCGAACTGGACGACATGCTGGAAACGGCCCGCCATGCCGTATCCGCCGGGGTGGACGCCGTGGAAATGTCCGGCGGCACGGCCATGAACCCGCCGAACCGCATGCCCGCCAGGGTGACGCGCATCCGCACGCCACAGGACGAGGCTTGGTACCGGGATGCCGCGCGCCGCTTCAAGGCGGAAGTGGGCGCGCCGCTGATCCTGGTGGGCGGCATCCGCACCCCGCAGGTGGCGCAGCAGTTGGTGGACGAGGGCACGGCCGACATGCTCTCCATGTGCCGCCCGCTGATCCGCGAACCCGGCCTGGTGCGTCGCTGGGCCGAGGGCGACGACGCCCGCGCCGCGTGCATCTCGTGCAACAAGTGTTACGGCCCGCTACGCGAGAACCGGGGCTTCTACTGTCCCGTGGCGCGCGGCGAGGCGGCCGGGGAATAGCGCCGGGCACTTGGGCCTTGAGCGAGGCGGCGAAACCGCGTACCCGTCGTGGACCGGGTGCAACCCGCAATTCCACCAGGAGCCGCGCATGAAGATTCTCGCCATCGACAAGGTTCGCGAAGACGCCACCCCCGACGTCATCCGCGCCAACTTCCTGAAGGAAGTGGCCCATACCATCAAGCTGTACCTCGCCGACGTGGTCCGCGAGGTGTACTTCCGGCAGGACCGTTCCGGCACCGTCATGGTGCTGGAAGCCCCCTCGCTGGAGGAGGCGCAGTCGCTGATCGGCACGCTGCCCTTGGTCAAGCAGGGGCAGATGCCTGCTCATCGAAGAGGCCGACGGCCCGGCGGAAGAGACCGCCGCAGGCCCCGCGCAATAGCCCGGATACGGACCGCGCGCCCCGCATGCCGTTCCGCCTTCCCTGGCCGGAGCGGAACGCGGGGCGCGCGGTCCAGCCCCCGGACGCGGCGCGGGCCATGCAACCAACCCATCATGTCCCCACCCAACCGGAGGTTCTTTCCATGCATGTCGCAGTCTTCAACGGCAGCCCCCGCAAGAACGGCAACACGTCCATCCTGCTCGGCATTGTCCGCCGTGAACTTGAGGCCGCAGGCGTCACCACCGAGGAATTTCGCGTGGGCGGCAAGGCCGTGCGCGGCTGCATCGCCTGCATGAAGTGTTTCGAGAAGCAGGACGGCCAGTGCATCCAGACCGGCGACCCCATGAACGAATGGATCGCCGCCATGCACAAGGCCGACGGCGTCATCCTGGGTTCGCCCACCTATTTCGCCAACGTCTCCACGGAAATGAAGGCCCTCATCGACCGCGCGGGCATGGTCTCCATCGCCAACGGCGGCGCGCTGCGCATGAAGGTGGGCGCGCCCGTGGTGGCCGTGCGGCGCGGCGGCGCGCAGCAGGTGTACAACGGGCTGATGGCCTTCTTCGGCATCGCCGAGATGGTGGTGCCGTGCTCCAGCTACTGGAACGTGGGCATCGGCCTGGCCCCCGGCGACGTCAACGGCGACGAGGAGGGCATCCGCACCATGGTCAACCTGGGCCGCAACATGGCCCACGTGCTGAAGTGTCTGAAGAGCGGGCCGGAGGCCCCGGCGCCGCTGAAGGGCGGCGAGGTCTAGGAAGGAGGCGGCTGGCGGCGCGGGCGGGCTTTCCGTCCCGTCCGCGCCGTGGTAGGTGACATGAAGGGGGACGGCACGCCGGATGCGGGGGGACGGGAAGCAGGCGCATGAGTGACGGCACGCGGGATGTTCCGGCCGGTTTTCCGGCTGGCTTGCAGCGCCAGGCGGACGCGGGCGGCTACGGCCTGCTGGCCCCCGACGAGGCGTGGCGGCGCGTCCAGGCTGGCTCGCTGAGCGTGGTGGACGTGCGCGATGCGCCGCACTTCGAGGCCGGGCACGTGCCCGGCGCGCTGTGCTTTCCCCTGCCGCCCACCTGGGTGGCCCGCCTCTTGCGGCGCTGGTGGCTGCACAAGGTGCTGTGCGCCGCACGATGCCCCGCCGTGGCCTTCGTGTGCGGAGGGGCCACGTCCTCGCGCAGCGATTCCGCGGCCCGCGCCGCCGTGGTGCAGGGGTTTGCCGTGGCCTACCGCATCGCGGGCGGCATGGATGCCTGGCACGCCGCCGGGCTGCCCGTGGAGTTCGGCCCCTGCGG
>JALHHV010000027.1:20517-21341 GCA_022837365.1 Desulfovibrio sp.
CTGTTCCTGAAAATAGACGGTCTCTTCCAGCCGGGCCAGCCGGTCTTCCAGTTCCTTGGTCATATGCAGTCCGTGATGTGGCGGCGGGTGGTCCGGCGCGGGGGCCGGGGCCATGCCGGGCTGTTCCGTGCCGCGCCGGTCATTATCGGGCCGGGGTATCGGCCAGGCGCAGCACCGTTTCATATTCCTGCGGGCTCACCGGCTGCACCGACAGGCGGCTGCCCTTGCGCAAGAGTTCCATGCCCGCCAGTTCCGGCAGGGTGCGCAGCAGCCCCAGCGGCACCGGCCGGGCGAAGGCGCGCACCAGCCGCACGTCCACCATGAACCAGCGCGGCTTGTCCGGCGTGGATGCCGGGTCGTAGTGGCAGTCTTCCGGATCCCACGCGGTGTGGTCGGGGTAGGCCTCGCGCACGACTTCCACCACCCCCGCCACCGAGGGGTTGGTGACGCTGTGGTAGAACAGCCCCAGGTCGCCCGTCCGCATGTCGCGCATGAAGTTGCGGGCCTGGTAGTTGCGCACGCCGTCCCAACTGGTGGTGGAGCCGGGCAGGGCGGCCAGGTGGTCGATGGAGAAGCAGCCGGGCTCGGTCTTGAACAGCCAGTGGTGGGGCATGGCGCCTCCTTGCGGGGATGTGTGGTCCATGCGCCGGACGATACCCGCGCCGCGCGCCGCCGTAAAGCCCATGGGGCCGCGCGGCGCACTTGGCGGCGGCTGCGTTTTGGCGTAGGTGGTCGCTATGGGCGGAAAATCCGCCGGAGGTTCCATGAAGGAGCGCAGGCCACCCCACCGCAAGGTGCTTCCCTTCCGCCGCACCCGCCGTGGC
>JALHHV010000461.1 GCA_022837365.1 Desulfovibrio sp.
GCGTCGAGCATGGCGTCCATCCACAGGCCCGCCACGATGTCGCCGCCTTCGTCGGTGAAGTGGCAGCCGTCGCGGCGGAAGGGCAGGCCCACCTCGTCGGTGTCCGGCCCCAGGGCCACGTTGGGCACCTGGCGGGCCAGTTCCTGCTGGGCCTGGCGCACCGATTCGCTGCCGTAGCGGCGGCACAGCGAAGTCTGCGAGACCAGCACCGGGTTGTCGATGCCGAAGGTGCGCAGCGTGCCCACCAGATCGAGGAAGTCGTACTTGTAGAGCAGGCGCGGCAGGGAATTGAGGGCGTCCGATTCGCCGTGGAACCAGAACACGTAGTCGGGCCGGATGGGCAGTTGCTGGATGGCCCGCAGGCGTTCCTCCAGCTTGGGGCGCACCGGGCCGCCGGGCAGCCAGTAGGACAGCGGCGAGCCGCCCTCGGCGATGACCGAGAGCACCACGTACCGCCAGCGTCCGGTGGCCAGCGCCAGCCGCGCGAAGCGCGACCACACCGAACCCCGCTCGCCCGTGGCGCCCAGCATGGGGTCTTCGGCGGGGTACAGGGTGCCGTCGTATTCGATGAACACGTTGTCGAGATCGTCGGAGGGCAGGGGCGTTTCCACCTCGTTGGCGGCGTTGGACTGCCCCATGACCAGCACGTACAGGGTGTTGCCGTCGGCCAGCCGCTCCAGCGGCACCGGTTCGCGGTTGGAGATGTCGGTGACCAGGTCGGAATCGTCGAACTGGCTGTAATCGTACAGCCTGGCCTTGACGTAGCGGGCCAGGCCCACCAGGCCGTCGCGCAGGGGGGCGTGCAGCAGCACCGCCGCCGCCAGCAGGGCCGGCAGGACGAGGAGGCGGAACTGGCGGGAGCGGCGCGACATGGTGGGCTTTCCGACAGGCTTTCCGGGACTGGGGAAGGACGGCGGGACGGTGACGGACTTTGCCGGGTTGCAGCGGGGTTTTGCCGGGTTGCAGCGGGGTTTTGCTGGATGCCTTCTAGAACCACCGGGGGCGGATGGCAAGGGACAAATGGTAACGGCGTGCGGCCGCGCCGGGAGCGGGCGGAAACCGGAGCGGAGGGCACGGTTTGCCATGCCTGCGGCCGGGGTGTACGGTGCGGGACAATCCCCTCCAACCGGCCCAACCTGTCAGTCAACTGAGGGACGGCTTGCCCGCGAAGCTGTTCACGGTGCCCTCATGTCCCATACGCCCTGCGTCGGCTGCGGCTGGTGCTGCCTGTCCGACCAGTGCCAGGTCTCGCACGGGCTGCACGGCTACCTGCCGCGTTGCCCGGAACTGGTCTGGGATGGAGCCCTTGGCCGCTACCTGTGCCTGCTGATGGCCCCGGACCGCGCGGCATCCGGTCCGCTGCCGGATCTTGCGGAACTGCGGCAGGGGCTGGGCTGCTGCGCCCCGCTGTGCTCGTGGCGGCGCGACGTGCGCTGCCGGGGGTAGCGCCGCCGCGCGGACGAGGCCGTTCCTGCCC
>JALHHV010000462.1 GCA_022837365.1 Desulfovibrio sp.
GTTGGGGGTTTGAGGGCTGGTTGCGGGATTAGGTGAAGATGCTCCTGGCTTGGGAGAATAGGGCTTGTCAAGAGTCGCTGTTCTGCAAGATCAAGGAGCACCTTCAAGGTGAAGTCTATCGGGTTGTATCCCTGTGTTCGGATTGATACCGCATCAGTGCCGGCGGCCGGTCAGGCCGGCGCGGTGTTGCTGGCTGAAACGATCCGGGTGACGGGTTTGGACCGGGAACTGTCGGCGGCATTGTCGCCGTGGCGTAAACCGTTGTCACACCATGATCCGGGCAAGATCATCACTGATCTGGCGATCAGTTTAGCGGTCGGTGGGGACTGCCTTTCCGATCTCGCGGTGATCCGGGCCGAGCCCGGGCTGTTCGGGCCGGTCGCCTCGGATGCGACGGTATCGCGGCTGATCACAGTGCTGGGTGCCGATCCCGACACGGTGGTGAAAGCGATCGCCATGGCGCGGAAGACCACCCGGCTGCGGGCGTGGGGACTGGCTGGAGACAACGCCCCGACTGCGGGTATCAACCCCGCTCATCCGTTGATCATCGACCTGGACGCCACGCTGGTCACCGCGCACTCGGACAAGGAACACGCCGCGCCGACGTTCAAGAAAGGCTACGGGTTCCACCCGTTATGCGCATTCGCCGACCACGGCAGCAGCGGCACCGGCGAGCCGTTGGTGATCATGCTGCGGCCCGGTAACGCGGGATCGAACACCGCCAGCGATCACCAGCAGGTGATCGCTGCCGCACTGGACCAGGCCGGCCTCGGCCCGCGCCCGGGCCGCAAAGTCCTGATCCGTATCGACGGGGCCGGCGCCACCCATCAGACGGTAGAAACGTTGGTACGCCGCCGCGTGTCGTACTCGGTCGGGTTCACCCTCCCGATGGACACCGCCAGCCTCTACCAGCTGATCCCCGACCACGTATGGACACCGGCCTACGACAGTGCGGGCGGTATCCGCGCCGGCGCGGACGTGGCCGAGTTCACCGGCATCATGGATCTGTCGGGTTGGCCTGCCGGGATGCGGGTCATCGTGCGCCGTGAGCGCCCCCACCCCGGAGCCCAACTCCGATTCGATGACGTCGACGGCTACCGGCTGACCGCGTTCGCCACCAACACCAGCCACGGTCAACTCGCCGATCTGGAACTACGCCACCGCCGCAGAGCCCGCTGCGAAGACCGCATCCGCAACGCGAAAGACACCGGCCTGACCAACCTGCCCCTGCACGGGTTCGGACAAAACCGGATCTGGTGTCAACTCGTCGCGATTGCCGCCGAACTCCTCGCCTGGACCGGACTCCTCGCACTACCCGACCACCAAGCCCGCCGATGGGAACCCAAACGCCTACGACTACGCCTCTTCCAAACCCCAGCAGTCCTCGCCCGACACGCCCGCCACACAGTCCTTCACATCTCAGCCCGACACGCATGGGCCTCGGTGATCATCTCAGCGGCCACAG
>JALHHV010000028.1 GCA_022837365.1 Desulfovibrio sp.
GCCCTGGCGGATCTTGCCCGGCGCGCGGGCCTGCCGCTGCTTTTGCCGTCGCCCGCCCTGTGCACCGACAACGGCGTCATGGTGGCCCATGCGGGCTGGCGCTTGGCGTCCCTCGGGCTGGGCCACGGCCTCGCGCTGGAGGCCATCCCGCGCGGGCGGACGATTCCCGATGATTTCACCATGTTCCGGAGTATATAGAAGCGGGGTGTCCGCGCCGTCGTGCTTGACACGCCAGCAGCGCCCTACTATTTCTTCATAGGTTGGCAGGAGGCGGGGCAACCGCCGGGGCGACGCCGTGCGCGGTGCGCCGCGCAGCCCCCGCGAAACGTCGTTCCTGCCCATGCCGTTACCGGGTCCTGTCCGTATCGAGACCGGGCATTGACCGTCTCGTGTGCGGTCGCCGCATCGCATATATGACCAAAAGGAGTGCACCATGGCCGTTCAGATCACCGACGCCAACTTCGAAGCCAATGTCCTCAAATCCTCCCTTCCCGTGCTGATCGACTTCTGGGCTCCCTGGTGCGGTCCGTGTCGCGCGATGGGTCCCGTCATCGACGAACTGGCCGCCGAATACGACGGCAAGGTCCTCATCGCCAAGATGAACGTGGACGAGAACCCGGCCACCCCCTCCAAGTACGGCATCCGCGCCATTCCGACCCTGATCCTGTTCAAGGGCGGCGAAGTGGTCGAGCAGATCACCGGCGCCGTGTCCAAGAGCAGCATCAAGGACATGATCGCGCAGAAGGCCCTTGGCTAACATGAAGACATACGACGCCATCGTCATTGGAGGAGGGCCGGCCGGCATGACGGCCGCCCTCTATCTTTTGCGTTCCGGCGTAAGCGTCGCCTTCGTCGAAAAGCTGTCTCCCGGCGGCCAGGTGCTCATGACCGCCGAGATAGAGAACTACCCCGGCTTTCCCAAGGGCATCCAGGGGTGGGAACTGGCGGACCTGTTCGCCGCCCACCTCGAACGCTACCCCCACGACAAGTACAACGACGCGGTGACCGCGTTCGAACCCGCGCCCGGCGCCAACCGCGTGCGCGTGGGCGACGAGTGGATCACCGGCAAGGCCGTGGTGGTCTGCTCCGGCGCCCGCTACAAGAAGCTGGGCCTGCCGGACGAAGACCGCCTGATCGGCAAGGGCATCTCCTACTGCGCCCTGTGCGACGGCAACTTCTTTCGCGGACAGAAGGTCGGCGTGGTGGGCGGCGGCAACTCCGCCCTCGAGGAATCGCTGTACCTCGCCAAGCTGGTGGCCAACCTGCGCCTGATCCATCGCCGCGACGAGTTCCGCGGCTGCAAGTGCTACCAGGAAAAGGTGCAGTCCGCGCCCAACATCGACATCGAGTATTCCTCCGTCGTCAGGAAGCTGCACGGCGACAACGCCCTTACCGGCGTCACCCTGGCAGACGTGAAGACGGGCGAAGAACGCTTCCTGCCGCTGGACGGGCTGTTCATCTTCATCGGCTTCGAACCCGTGGGCGACTTCCTGCCCGACGGCATCGACAAGGACCCGCAGGGCTTCGTCATCACCGATACCGAAATGCGCACCAGCCTGCCGGGTGTCTTCGCCGCCGGGGACATCCGGTCGAAGTCCTGCCGCCAGGTGACCACCGCCGTCGGTGACGGGGCCACTGCCGCAACAGCAGCCTTCACCTACCTGGAACAGCTCGATGCGTAACGCCCTTTCCCGTATCCTGGCCGTCGTGCCCCCGTTGCTGCTGGTGCTGCTGCTCTCGGGTTGCGGCATCATCGACTACTTCTACCTGCCCCCGCCGGAAGAAACCGCGCAGGAACTGTTCGAGTCCGGCAACGACGCCATGCGCGAGAAGCGCTACGGCGAAGCGGCCGAATCCTTCAGCAAGCTGAAGGAGCAGTTCCCGTTCAGCCCCTACACCATCGAGGCCGAACTTTCGCTGGCCGACGCCCACTTCCTGGACGAGGACTACCTGCTGGCCGGCGAAGCCTACAAGGAATTCGAAACCCTGCACCCCCGGCACGAGGCCATTCCCTACGTGCTGTACCAGGTGGGGCAGTCGCGCCAGAAGGCCTTCCTGTCCATCGACCGGCCCACCACGGGCCTGACGGAAGCCATCCAGTACTACCAGCGCCTGCGCGAAAGCTATCCCGGCACCGAATACGCCGAGAAGGCCAAGCAGCACATCGCGGAATGCCGCCGCCTGCTCGCCGAGCGCGAACTGTACATCGGCGACTTCTTCTGGCGCGCCGAGCGCTATGGCGCAGCCTGGCGCCGCTACGTGTATGTGGTGGAGAACTTCCCGGAAATCGAGGACCTGCGCGAACACGCCGAATCCAAGGCCAAGGTTGCCTACCTCAAGTACCGCCAGCAGCAGTCGCAGCAGGTGCACGAACAGCGCGAAGGCTCGTGGAAGCGCTGGTTCAAGTGGCTGTAGGCTTCACGGCACCGCACGCAGCATGACGCATGAGGGCGGCCCCCCGCGAGGGAGGCCGCCCTTTCGTCTGTCTGGCGGCCGGTGAAGCCGCGCCGTGTGCATCCGATCAGTTCAGGAACCCGCGCACGCCGGTGAACACGATCTGCGCCGACAGGGCGGCCAGGATCAGCCCGGTGATCTTGCTGAGGATGGAAATGCCGGTGCGGCCCAGCAGCTTTTCGATGGCCGGGCCGATGTACAGGAGCACCGCCACGCACAGCACGGCCGCCAGCAGGCCCAGGCTGGCCACCACCCGTTCCAGCGGGCCGCGCACCGTGGCGCCCATGACCATCAGGGCGCCGATGGTGGCGGGTCCCACGGTGATGGGAATGGCCAGCGGCACCACGCTGATGTCGCCGGTCACCTCCTGCACGCGCGAGGGCTGCGGGTCGCGCACCAGGGCCACGGCGGACAGGAACAGCAGCGAGCCGGACCCGATGCGGAAGGCATCCAGAGTGATGCCGAACAGGGTGAAGATGTACTCGCCGAAGAAGTACAGGCACATGCACACGGCGTACACGGCCATGCCCACGCGCACGGCCAGCCGTCGTTGCGTCTGCGGCGTCATGTCCCGGGTCATGGTCAGGAACATGGTCAGCACGAAGAACGGCGTCAGCAGAAAGAACATTTTGACGAGGGTGGTCACGAACAGGTTGACGATGGCGCTCATGGGTGCCGCTCCGATGGGGTGGCAGGGTGTGCGTGCGGGTGCCCCGCCGTGGCTGGCACGGCGGGGTGGGCAGGCGGATTGTACAGCGCGGGCGGTTCGCCGGGAAGGGGGGACCTCCGGGCGGCCGCCCGGAGTTTCGGACGGTGTTAGGCGCGGTGCACGGGCAGCGCGCCGAAGGACTGGCTGGTGGGCATGACCTCGATGCGGCTCACGTTGACGTGGGCCGGGCAGGACACGGCCCAGGCGATGGCGTCGGCGATGTCCTGGGGATGCAGGGCGGACGCGCCCTCGTACAGTTTGGCGGCGCGGTCGGCATCACCGCCGAAGCGGACCATGGAAAACTCGCTTTCCGCCAACCCCGGCTCGATGTTGGTCACGCGCACGCCGGTGCCGTGCAGGTCGGCCCGCAGGCCGCGCGAGAACTGCATGACGAACGCCTTGGTGCCGCCATACACGTTGGCTCCGGGGTAGGCATAGGTGCCGGTGATGGACCCCAGGTTGACCACGTGGCCGCGCCCCCGCTCCACCATGCCGGGCAGCAGGGCGCGGGTGACGTGCAGCAGGCCCTTGATGTTGGTGTCCACCATGGTGGTCCAGTCGTCCAGGCTGCACCTGTGGGCGGGCTCCAGCCCAAGGGCCAGACCCGCGTTGTTCACCAGCACGTCCACGGCGCGCCACTCCTCGGGCAGGTTCGACTGGGAAAAGGCGGCCTGCACCGCGTCGTTGTCGCGCACGTCGAAGCACAGCGGCAGGCAGTTGCCGTCACCCAGTTCCGCCGCCAGCGAGTCAAGCCGGTCCTGGCGCCGCCCGGTGGCGATGATGCGCCAGCCGTCGGCGGCGAAGCGGCGCGCGGTGGCCGCGCCGAACCCGGCGGTGGCCCCGGTGATGCAGACGATGCCCACGCCGGATGCGGGCTGGACGGATGCGGGGCGGTTGGTGGCGGCAGTGGCGGTCATGGCGGCTTCCTGTGGGCTGTGGTGTTCCTGAAGGGGCCGGGATGCACCCCAAAAGAGGGGAGCGGCGGCACGGAGGCGCATACTAGCCCCGGTGCGCCCGTCAGGCAAGCCGTTCGTCCGCACAAACGGTGGTGCGCGCCCGGCCGATGGTCGCACGGATTTGTTGCATGCGCCGCATGTGCATATCGACATGGAACGCGCCCCCGTGCTAGGCTTTGTGCAAACACCGTCGCATTCCGGTGCGGCGGCCCAGCGGTGCCGGTGCGCCTTCCGGCGCCGATGCCTCTTCCGGCCGCGAGCGGCCGTACAGGACCATCCCCGCGCCGTCCCCGGCGGCACGTCCAACCGCAACCCAGGAAGGCACACATGGCCCATACATTCACCTATCCCCGCGACGTGAAAACCGTCTACTACTTCGGCACCTGCCTCGTGGACATGTCGTTCCCGCAGGCGGGCATGGCGGGCATTCACCTGCTGCGCCGCGCCGGGGTGGAAGTGGTCTTTCCGCAGGAACAGTCGTGCTGCGGCCAGCCCGCGTACAATTCCGGCTTCCTCGAAGAGGCCAGGGCCGTGGCCAGGGCGCAGATCAAGGCATTTTCGAAAGCCGACTGGCCCATCGTGGTGCCCTCGGGCTCGTGCGCGGGCATGATGCGCCACCACTACCCGGAAATGTTCGCCAACGACCCGGAATACTTCGACGTGCGCAAATTTTCCGAACGGGTCTTCGAACTGGGCGACTTTCTGCACAACGCCCTGCACGTACGGTACGAAGACAAGGGCAAGCCGGTGAAGGTCACCTGGCATTCCTCGTGCCACGCCATGCGCGAAATGGGGGCCACGGCCGCGGCCAAGGCGCTCATCGGCCAGCTGTCCAACGTGGAACTGGTGGAGATCGAGCGCGAATACGAATGTTGCGGCTTCGGCGGCACGTTCTCCATCAAGCAGCCGGAAATCTCGGCCGCCATGGTGGCGGACAAGGTGGAGGACATCCGGGCCACCGGCGCCTCGGCCATCCTCTCCGGCGACTGCGGCTGTCTCATGAACATCGGCGGGGCCATGGAGCGCACCGGCGTGCCCGTGGCGCCCCGACACCTTGCCGAATTCATATGGGAGCGCATCAATGGGTAGCCAGCACCTCGACTTCACGGCCAACGTCACCGAGGCCCTTGCCGACCGCCAGTTGCGCGCCAACTTCAAGTCGGCCCTCACCGGTCTGATGAAAAAGCGCGTCGCCGTGCTGCCAAACGCCGAAGAAATCGAACGCATGCGCGACGACGCCGAGGCGGCCAAGCGCAACGCGCTCGCCAAGCTGCCGGAACTGCTGGAACGGCTGGAACGCAAGTGTACGGAAAACGGCATCATCGTGCACTGGGCCGAAACCACGGCAGAGGCCAACGACATCATTCTGGGCATCATGCGCAGCCACGACGCCACCAAGCTGGTGAAGGGCAAGTCCATGGTCTCGGAAGAGATGCACCTGAACCACTTTCTCGAAACCCACGGCATCGAGGCGCTGGAGACGGACCTTGGCGAGTTCATCATCCAGCTGAACCACGAGCCGCCCTCGCACATCATCGTGCCCGCCGTGCACAAGAACCGCCAGCAGGTGGGGCGCATCTTCGCCGACAACCTGGAAGGCATTCCCTACACCGACGTGGTGGAAGAACTGAACGCCATCGCCCGCAAGACCCTGCGCGAAAAGTTCCGCACCGGGCACGTGGGCCTTTCGGGCGTGAACTTCGCCGTGGCCGAAACGGGCACCCTGGTGCTGGTGGAGAACGAGGGCAACGGCCGCATGTGCACCACGGTGCCGCCGGTGCACGTGGCCGTCATGGGCCTGGAAAAGGTGGTGGAATCGCTGTCCGACCTGCCGCCCCTGCTGCGCCTGCTCACGGCATCGGCCACGGGCCAGCTGGTCACCACCTACGTCAACTGCATCACCAGCCCCCGCAAGGAAGGCGAAAGGGACGGCCCCAAGGAAATCCACCTGGTCATCCTGGACAACGGCCGCTCCAGGATGCTGGCCGACGCCCAGTTGCGCCGCACCCTGCAATGCATCCGCTGCGGCACCTGCCTGAACCATTGCCCGGTGTACATCCGCATCGGCGGGCACGCCTACGGCTCGGTGTATCCTGGCCCCATCGGCAAGATTCTCACCCCGCAGATCGACGGCCTGGCCGAAAAGGGGGTGCTGGCCACCGCCTCCAGCCTGTGCAACGCCTGCGAAGAGGTGTGCCCGGTGCGCATCCCCATTCCGGGCATCATCCGGCGCATGCGCACCGAGGCGTACGACGAGAAGGACGACGGCGTGGTCAAGGGTCACGGCGCCAAGAAGAACCTGCTGGAAACCCTGGTCTGGAAGGGCTGGGAACTGACCTACCGCATCCCGGCGCTGAACAGGTTCGTGGTGTCCATGCTGGGCAAATTCGGCGACAAGCTGCCCAACGTCGGCCCGCTGAAGGCCTGGACCAGCGTGCGCACCGCGCCGCGCTTCGCGCCCAAGAGCCTGCATCAACTCGCCAAGGAAGAGGGGATCCGCCATGAGTAGCACCGCCCGCGACCGCATCTTCGCGCGCCTGCACGCGGCGCGCACCACCGTTTCGCCCTACGTGCCGCGGGGCGGCAGCTGGCAGGCCCCCATGCTGGACAAGGACCAGCGCATCGAACTGCTGAAAAAGCGCATGGAAACCGTGCGCTCGGAAGTGCACGTGGTGCCCGAGGCCGAATGGCCCGCCAAGCTGCTGGAAGTGCTGAAAGCCCGCGAACCGCAAACCATGGCCTACGGCCACGACGCATGGTTCGGCGGCACCCTGCGCTCCAAGGTGAAAGGCAAGGGGCTGCCCAAGCTGGTGCCCTACGGCGAAAACGTGGAAGCCTTCCGCGACGAACTGTTCGGCATCGACGTGGGCATCACCTCGACCCTGGGCGGCATTGCCGAAAACGGTACGCTCATCGTCTGGCCCACACCCCAGGAACCGCGCCTGCTCTCGTTGGTGCCCACGGTGCACATCGCGCTGCTGAAGGCCGACACCATCTACAGCACCCTTGCCGAGGCCATGCGCGAGATGCGCTGGGCCGAGAACATGCCCACCAACGCGCTGCTCATCTCCGGCCCGTCCAAGACGGCGGACATCGAGATGACCCTGGCCTTCGGGGTGCATGGGCCCAAGGAAGTGATCGTGCTGGTGCTGGATTAGCCGAGAACACGCACCACACCTGACGACGCCACAACCAGCGCGCCGGGAAAGGGGGATTCCCTTTTCCCGGCGCGTCGCGCATGGTGCGGCGGAACATCCACCACAAAAGAGGGAAAAATGCCGGAGAACGCCATCCCGAACGGCCATGCCGCCGACCACCATTCCTTTTGCGGGCACGCCTTCTACAAGCATTTCAAGGGGCGCTACTACCAGGTGGTGGGCGATGCACTGGACACGGCCACCGAGGGCAGGGTGGTGGTCTACCGCACCCTGTACCCGTCGGGCCATGCGCTGTTCACCCGCCCGTACGACGAATTCCACGGCTGGAAGGAAAACGCCGACGGGCAGCGCGTGCGCCGCTTCACGCCGGTAGGCCATGCCGATCTTCCCGCTGACGCCCGCGCCCACGTCATTGCCGCGCTGGACCTGACGGCGGGATAGGCAGCCTTTTCGGCCAGGCATCTCCCGCCCCGTTGCGCATGCCCACCTGAAGTCGATGTTCATCATCAATGACAGCGGGATGCGCTCTTTGCTGGTCACGCCGGAATGGCCGTGATAGGATATCGTGCGCCTGCTTCCCGGCCATTTCCCTGGTGACGCAGCGGGAGAAAAGGCGCACGCCCCGCACGCCCGCATGGCATGCGGAACAGCATCCGCAACGCACGGTCCCCGGAGGCGTCATGCAACCCCACGACTACGAAACCGCCCTGCGCGAAAAGAACGCCGCCGCCCTGTCATCGGTGCTGGCCGCCGTGCTGCTGACCGCGCTCAAGCTGGCGGTGGGCGTATCCACCAACAGCCTCGGCATCCTGTCGGAGGCGGCCCACAGCGGACTGGACCTGGTGGCCGCCGCCGTCACGTGGTTCGCGGTGCGCATTTCGTCCCGCCCGCCCGACGCGCGCCACCCCTACGGCCACGGCAAGGTCGAAAACCTTTCCGCACTGGTGGAAACGCTGCTGCTGCTGGTCACCTGCGGATGGATCGTGTGGGAGGCCATGCACCGACTGTTCGTGGAGCCGGAAACGGTGGTGCCGTCGGTCTGGGGGCTCGGGGTCATGGGCGTGTCCATCGTGGTGGACATCTCGCGTTCGCGCATGCTGCGCCGCGTGGCCAAAAAGTACAACAGCCAGGCCCTGGAGGCCGACGCGCTGCACTTTTCCACCGACATCTGGTCGTCCGCCGTGGTCATCGTGGGCCTGCTGGCCCTGCTGGCGGCGGACCTGCTGCCGGAAGGCTCGGCTCTGCGGCCCCTGCTGGAGCGCGCCGACGCCGTGGCCGCCCTTGCGGTGTGCGCCATCGTGGTGCACGTCAGCCTGGGCCTTGGCCGCCGGGCCGTGGATGCCCTGCTGGACGGCGGGGACGCGGGGCTTGCCGGGCGCATCGAGGCGGCCGTGGCCGCGCAACCGGGCGTGGTGCGGGTGGACCGCACCCGCGTGCGTGAAAGCGGGCCGCACGCCTTCGTGGACATGACCGTCATCGTGGCGGCCGGGCTGTCGCTGGAGGCGGCCCACGAGATCACCCGGCAGGCGGAAGCCGCCGTGCGCAAGGTGGCCCCCGGCGCGGACGTGACCATCCATTTCGAGCCGCAGCAGACGGCGGAGCGGGACGTGACGGCCCGCATCCGCTGCGTGGCCGCGGCCCACGCACTGCCGGTGCACGCCGTGGAGGTCGTCGACGCCCAGCCCACAGCCGATGCCCCGCACGACCTGATGGTGGAACTTCATGCGGAACTTGAAGGCAGCATGCCCCTGGCCGACGCGCACGCACGGGTCACCGCCTTCGAGGAGGCCCTGCGCGCCGAACTGGGGCCGCTGCACGTGACCACCCACATCGAGCCCGCACAGGATACCGCCGTCACGGCCGGGCAGACGCCGTCGCGCCTGATGGAATCGCCGCGCATCCAGGCCGCCGTGCAGGCCGCTTCCGATGCCGAGCCCGGCGTGCGCGACTGCCACCACATGCACGTCCGCAGGCATGGCGAGGACGTATCCCTCAGCTTCCACTGCCGCATGGCCCCGGAAACCCCGGTCACCGAGGCGCACCGCGTGTCCGCCGCCCTGGAGGCGCGGCTGCGCGCCAGCCTGCCCGAACTGCGCCGGGTGGTGGTGCACATGGAGCCGGAGGGGGAATAGGGCAATTGTCCAGAGTTCCATTCCCTCCTTCAGAAACGCGCTCGGTACAACGCGCAGATATCCAGCGGAAGCGGAGCGTGACTTCGCGCTACCGGAGACAGAGCGTCTTGTTCAGCGCCAAATGGAGCGATTACGGGAAGGGGAGTGACAGTGTAACCGTAAATAACAAGCGCCCTTGGCTAGTCGAGTTGCCAAGGGCGCTTCGGTTTACCGCGACCGTTCAATACCGGCTTGATACGTGCGAGTAGTGGCTGCGATGGCTGGAATGACTGGAATGGCTGCTGTGGCTGTAATGCTGGGCATGCAGTTGTGACGCATCGCCATCTTTGATGACGTCCGAGAAATACAACTTGTCACTGGCATCTTGCCCTTTCATGGAAGGAGTCATTTCGGCCGGAACGAGTGGAATGCTTGCATCGGATGAATTTGTTATTCCCAACATCGAAGCGAAGATTCCCACAGCGAAAAAAATTTTGTAGATAAGTGTACGCATTTATCCCTCCTTTGTGATTGTTTCTCAATTGATTGCCGAAATATGAGAGCTTTGCACAGAAGATGTGCTGAAAAATCCACAACACTCATCTCTCTCCTTGCATGTGGAACATTCGTCAACAAAATAATTCTTCCATGAAGATATTGATTTCCGAGAAAATGACCGTATATCCTCATGGCACAGACACAGAGGAGTATTATACACCGATACGCGCATCCCGCGTTTGTGCAATGCAAGAGTCGATTTTCGCAACTCCGACTTGTAATTGAAGGGGTCTATGTAAATTGTTTCCATGTTGTCATTCGCAATGCCACATATTTCCATCGTCATCAGCGCATAATGGACACAGAAAGGAAAGTATCTATACATATGCTCAGCAAATTCTGGAAGTCGAGCATAGTTCCTCCTAGTCACCACATGTCGTATCTCTGTGGGAATACGATATTTTGCAATGTTATATATGCCATCTTGAGTTTTACAATAACTACCATGTATACCGACAATATCATCGTGAATTTCCGGAATGTCCGAGTGCAGGGAGACGCAAAAAATATCGTTGCCTTGCGACAGTCTGGCCACTTCCCTGGAAAATGCGGCATCGGAAAATCTTGTGCGCCCTCGGATGTTCAGCATGGCATCTGTGCAATATTTTTAAAAAATTTTCGGCAACAATGGTAGGTTCTCCACCCGTGATGCAAATATTCGCAACGTGCTTGCCTTTCAGCAAATCCAATATCCTGGCCGCTGCGTCAAAGAGGGCAGGAGCATGCTTTCTGGGCGGTTGAGGACACATCAAGCAACGACAGTTGCAGGCTTCCGTCAGCATCAGGCTATTTTGCTGCGAGTCGTTTTCCCATAAAACAAGGACTTCTCCAGTGCCTGAGACACTGACGATATCCCCCTGCCTGAAAAGATTCATGTCATCATTGCAGATTTCTCCCACCGTATGCGGGAGAAAAAACTTGTCCTCAGGAGGCGCGGAGGAAAGAACGGCAAGATAGCCCGTGCACCCCATATCAATGCTATCCGTAAGCAAAACCTTATCGTGCCGATCATAAAAAGGCACTCTTCGGGTAGTCACCTCTCCGATGACCGTCTCAAACGACGCTGATGGCTTTCCAACAACTCTAAGCATTTCTGTCCACCGTGGGAGATCGGGTAACCCAACTCCAGATGATATTTTCGGCTCTTCCGGGTTTTCCGTGGGTAGGTGACCAGTTATAGTCACCCCCGGAGGGTGATCATGAAGGACACGGACCTGTATTCGCAGATTCTTGGGCTGCGCGAACTGGCTTGCCGGGATCATGCCGAGCCCCGGATTTGGCGTCACCTCGACACCTGCCAGTTCAAGACCTTTCTCCATGCCCGGGTTCCACGCGTGGAGTGTCCTGAGCACGGTGTGCTTCAGGTCAAAGTGCCTTGGGCTGAGGCCAAAGGACGCTTTACCTTGCTCATGGAGCGTTTGATCATTGACGTGTTACGCGAGTGCGCCACCGTATCCAGCACCTGCCGACTCATGCGGATCAGCTGGGATGAGGCTTGGAACGTCATGGAGCGAGCCGTCCGGCGAGGACAGGCTAGGAAGAAAGCTACCCCAGCGCGGTATCTTGGCGTCGATGAAAAGGCCTTTCGCAAAGGTCATGACTACATGACCGTGGTCTGCGACCTGCTCAGCGGAACGGTGGAGTTTGTGACTCAGGATCGCAAGACCGAAAGCCTCGAGGATTATTACCAACAGTTCACGGCGCAACAACTCGAGCGCATCCAAGCCGTGGCCATGGACATGTGGGAACCGTACTTCAAGGCTACAATTAAGCACGTACCCGATGCGGCACACAAGATCGTCTACGACCGCTTCCACATCATGCAGCATGTGGGCCAGGCGGTAGACAAGGTTCGCCGTCAGGAACATCGAGATCTGCTCCGTCAGGAAGACGAGCGCCTCAAGGGCACCAAGTACATCTGGCTTTACCGAGAAGAGAACCTACCGGACAAGCACCGACCAACATTGGAAGCCCTAAAGAACACGAACCTGAAGGTGGCCAAGGCCTGGGCCATGAAGGAAAGTCTGTCCGGGTTGTGGAACTACCTCAGCATTGGCTGGGCTAAGCGGTTCATGAAACGCTGGTTGGTCTGGGTAAGAAAGTCACACCTGTCTCCGATGCGCAAGGTCGGAGAGATGCTCTCCCGGCATCTGGACAACATCCTGACATTTTGCCGGCATCGGATAACCAACAGCGCGGCCGAAGGGATTAACAGCAGGATCATGGCCATCAAGCGTAGGGCGTGCGGTTACCGGAATCGGGAACACTTCAAGACCGTCATCTACTTCTTCTGCGGCGGCTTAGACCTCCATCCCCAGCAGGCCTGAGCCCGGTTACCCACGGAAAACCCGGAAGAGCCA
>JALHHV010000463.1 GCA_022837365.1 Desulfovibrio sp.
GGAGTGCCTCAGCCGTTAGGCGAGCGCGCAGCGCGAGTCTTACGGATGAGGACCGCAGAGCGCGGCAGCCGTTAGGCGAGCTTGCGAGCCTTACGGCTGGCGACCGCAACGCATACTCTTGTTGTATTCGACCGAGCCTCAGCCGTTAGGCGAGCTTGCGAGCCTTACGGATGAGGACAACAAAGCCATGGCAGGCGAAGTTTGACGAAGCCAACGGACAAAAAGACAATTTGGCGTTACCCTTGGGAGATTTCGATGCGCCTGGGCTTGGCCGCCTCGGCCTTGGGCAGGAACAGGTTCAGCACCCCGTCCTTGAGCACGGCGCGGATGCGCTCCCTGTCCACCATGTCCGACAGGGTGAAGGTGCGCACGAACTCCACGGCGTCGAACTCGGCGTGCATGCGCCGGTCGTTGCCCGCCGGGGCGTAGCTGCTGCGCCCGGTGACGGTGACCTCGTTCTCCTCGAGGTCGATGGTCAGCCCGTCCGGAGGCACGCCGGGCAGGTCCATCAGGATGTGGAAGCCGTCGGCCTGCTCGATGATGTCCGTAGCCGGGGATACCCGCTCGATGCGCGCGGCGCGGCCCTCGCGCACCGACGGAGAGCGTTCGGCCCCGGTGGTCTCGGCGTGGGTCAGGTCGGCGTTGCGTTCGGCGATGTCGGTCATCACTGCACACCTCCTGCCTGCGATTCGATGGCGATCTTGCGCGGCTTCACGGCTTCGGCCTTGGGCAGGGTCACCCGCAGGATGCCGTTCTCGCTGCGGGCGGAAACGCGGTCGCGGTCCACGGGCACGTTCAGGCTCAGGATGCGCTGGAACGAGCCGGAAAGGCGTTCCTGCCTGAAGTACCTGCCCTCGGCGGCCTTGCGCTCGCCCTTGATGATCAGGTTGCGGTCGGTAAGGGTCAGTTCCACGTCTCCGGGAGCCACGCCGGGAACGCTGACGTCCACGGTGTAGCCGTCGTCGTTCTCGTGCACGTTCAGCAACGGGTATGCAGTGCGCCGCGAGCTGAACGAATGCAAACGCGACATCTCGTCGAACATCCTCTCGAAACTTTTCGGCATGTCGTACAATGTGCTGAAGTCGATCACCATGATGGTACCTCCTCTGGTCCGGCACGTTCATGATTCGCCATTGCCACCGTGCAGCGGCATGCGGATGAATCCGGGATGCCGCCGCACCCTTTCCGGGAAATAGCTAAATCGGCTTGCGGCGGTGTCAACACCCCGGCCGGATGGTTGACCCGGCCCTGCGCATCCTCTACATCGTGGGGCGCGTCCCCGCATTCCGCGGGGGCGCGGCGACGCAAGGAGCACGCCATGCGCATTTCGGTGGATGTGGAAGCGGCCCTGCCGGAAACCCTGCGCGGCCCCGAGGGCGGGACCGGTCCCCAGGCCGCGCGCGAGGAACTGGGCGTCATCGCGGGTGCGGCGCGCGGGCTGGCCGACGTGGTGCGCATC
>JALHHV010000464.1 GCA_022837365.1 Desulfovibrio sp.
CTGCACGGCGTCCGGTTCCGGCCCGGCCGGTCCAACGGATCTGGCCGGCCTGCCGCTGGACGCGCTGGGCCTGCCCGACCGGGGCATCCTGGACTGCCTTTCCGGGCGCGAGCTGGTGGACGCCAAGCGCGAGGTGGCCACCCCGGGCGGCGGGCGGCTGCAATTCTTCGTCACCCGCAGGCCCATCCGCGACGGCGAAGGCCGCATCATCGGCGCGGTGGAGGTGGCCCGCGACATGCGCGAAATCCGCAAGCTGGCCCGCTCCATCACCGAGCCCGCACAGGTGACCTTCGGCGACATCGTGGGCCAGCACCCGGCCATCGGATTTGCCATCTCGTTCGCGCGCCGCGTGGCCGCCACCGATTCCATCATCGCCATCCGGGGGGAGAGCGGCACCGGCAAGGAACTGTTCGCGCGGGCCATCCACACCGCCAGCGGGCGGCAGGGGCCGTTCGTGCCGGTGAACTGCGCGGCCCTGCCGGAACAGCTGCTGGAAAGCGAGCTGTTCGGCTACGAGGCCGGGGCCTTTACCGGCGGACGGCGCGAGGGCAAGCCCGGCCTGTTCGAGACGGCGCGCGGCGGCACGGTGCTGCTGGACGAGATAGGCGACATGCCGCTGGCCTCGCAGGCCAAGATGCTGCGGGTGATGCAGGAGGGCAGCGTGCGCCGGGTGGGCGGCACGGCGGAGGTGCCCGTGGACGTGCGCATCGTCACTGCCACCAACCGCACCCTGGAGCGGCTGGTGGAGGAAGGGCGCTTCCGGCAGGATCTGTACTACCGCATCAACGTGCTGCCCATTCACATCCCGCCGCTGAAGGAACGGCCAGAGGACATCGCCGTGCTGGCCGAGCACTTTCTGCTGGGGCTGGCCGCCCGGCTGGGCGGGCCGGTGCGCAGCCTTTCGCCGGGGGCGCTGGCGCGCCTTGCGGGCCACCACTGGCCGGGCAACGTGCGCGAACTGAAGAACGTGGTGGAGCGTGCCGCCATCCTGTGCCCGGACGATGTGGTGGGCGCGCGGTTCATCCTGTTTGCCCACGAGCTGGAAGGCGGGCTGTTCGGCGAGTCGGCCCGGCTGGCCGACGGCGTGGCCGATACCGTGGCCGATGCGGCGGCGCTGGCCTCTGGCCACGAGCATCATGGGGATGGCGAGGGGCGGCTCAAGGACATGATTGCCGTTTTTGAAAAACGGATCATCGTCGATGCCGTGGCCGCCGCAGGCAGTGTGCGCAAGGCGGCAAGAAAGCTTGGAATTTCCCATACCGCCCTGCTCGCCAAGCTGCGCCGACACGGCCTGAAGCCGGTCTGAAAAATTTCCAGCGGTCTGAAATGTTTCCACTCGCCCTGCGGCATCATTTCGGGTTTTATGCGCTGTTTATTTGAACAGTGGTCTGATTTATTTCCACTTTGGGTGCGGTGCCTTGCCGTGCCGCTTCCATTCCCCGCCGTT
>JALHHV010000465.1 GCA_022837365.1 Desulfovibrio sp.
CAAACGAAAAAGGGCTTGCCGATGTTCTCGGCAAGCCCGTTTCTTGCTGGTGGAGACGATGAGGATTGAACTCACGACCTCAGCATTGCGAACGCTGCGCTCTCCCAGTTGAGCTACGTCCCCAGTCAGGAGAAGGCTGTATATACCTGTTGCCGCCCGACCGCAAGAGGCCGGGGCGGAAAAATTTCTCCGGGCGGGCGGGCCGGGGACGGCCGCTATTCCAGCCCCAGCGCGGCGCACAGGGTGCGCACCCGGTGACGGTAGGTGTGGTGGCCCAGGATGTGCGCCCGCCACGCCGTGGCAAGATCGCCGCACAGGGCCGGGTCGCGCTCCAGGCGCTCCAGCAGGGCGGCGAGGCCGGGCGCGTCGTCCGTTCCGGCGGGGGGCAGCGTGTCCTTGCCACCGCCGCGAGTCGGGGAAAAGGCAATTTCCCGTCGCAGTTCCCCCGGGAAAATGGCGAGGCCGGGCGTGTCGTCGGTGATGCAGAAGCCGCCCGCCGCCCACACGTCGAAATGGCGCTGGGTGAGCCCGGCGGGCAGCAGCAGGCTGGTGACGTTCAGCGACCAGCGGGCCGCGCGATACACGGCGGGCAGGGTGGCGTAGTAATCCACGGGAGGCCGGATATCAGCGCCCGGCGGCAGCACCGGCTTCCAGCCGTTGTCGCCGAACACGGTCAGCCCGTGCGGGGCGGCGGCGGTAAGGCAGCGCACCCGCCGGGCCAGGGCGCATTCCTCGGCCCCCAGGCCCGCCGCGCGCACGGCGTTGCCTGGCCACAGTTCCGCGATGCCGAGGCGCGCCGTCCACCAGTGGAAGTCGGGCCGGGGGCCGGGTGCGCCGAGCAGGCCGAGCGCCTCGTCCAGCAGGTCCGGGGCCATGCGCTGCCCGGCGAAAAAGCCGCCCTTGCCGGGAAAGGCGGAGCGGCCCACGAACACCACGGGATTCAGGTTGTCGCAAGCGGGAGTGGCCGTCCCGGCCTTGCCGGTTCGGGGGGGCGCGGTCGCGCCGTCCGCCGTGGACTGTTCCGGCGCGAAAAACTCCGGTCCAGTCGCCAGCGGCAGGTGGATCACCTGTTGCGCCCCGTGGGCGCGCAGCAGGGGAATGAACGATGCGTCGGTGACGCACAGCAGCGCACCGCGCCACCATGGCCCGCGCAGGGCCGAGAGCAGGTGGAAGGGGTTGTCCACGCACCACACGGCCACGGGCACGCCGCAGGCGCGCAGCAGGTGGAAGCGTTCGCCCCAGGCGTCGAGGCCCGCAAGATTCACGCTCAGGAACAGGGCCGGGCGTTGGTCGGCCAGCAGGCGGGGCAGGTCGGCGTGCAGGGTGTCCGGATCGGCCCGGCGAGGGGCAAGCCCTTCGGCCGCAAGGGCGGCGGAAAGTTCCGGCAGCAGCAGGGAACCGTCCGTGCCGGGCAGGAGCACGGTGCGGGAACGGGCGGCTGGGG
>JALHHV010000029.1 GCA_022837365.1 Desulfovibrio sp.
GACGCCCTGCACCGCACCGGCAACCGCCGGGGCGAGGCCGCCGAACTGCTGGGCTGGGGCCGTTCCACCCTGTGGCGCAAGATGAAACAGTACGGGATGTGCTGATATGCCCGCCACCCTGCTCATACCCCTGTACCGCGACGAGGTCGCGCCCCGCTTCGACCTGGCGGGCGAAGCCCTGCTGGTGCACCTGGACGCCGACGGCGCCGAGCTTTCCCGTTCCAGCGTGCTGCTGGCCCATGCCTCGTCCGAGGAGTTGTGCCGCATCGCGCTGGAAGAAAAGGTGCGCGTGGTCATATGCAACGGCATTGACGACGAGTTCTGGCAGTACCTGCGCTGGAAGCGCATCGAGGTCATCGACAACGTCATGGGCCCGGTAGACGAGGCCATCGCCCGGTTCCGCGCCGACGCGCTGCGCCCCGGCGACATCCTGTTCCGCAGGAGCGACGCATGAGCCGCCTGGAACGCTTCCGCAGCCTGTTCCGCACCGCGCTGGACGTGCCGGAAGAAATCGCGCCCGAGCGCTACCGCGCCCTGCGCCGCAAGATCACCCTGCTGCTGACCGCCGCCGCCGTGGTGCCGCTGCTCATCCTGTCGGCCATCAACTACCACCAGTACCGCGCCACGCTGACCCGCGAGATCGTCACCCCGGTGCGCGGGCTGGTGAACAAGACCCGCCATTCCTTCGAGCTGTTCCTGGCCGAGCGCGCCTCCACCGTCAGCCTCATCTCGCAGGTGTACAGCCCGGCGGAGCTTGCCGACGAGCGCAACCTGAACCGCATCTTCCGCGCGGTGAAGGGCGAATTCCCCGGCTTCATCGACCTCGGCCTCATCGACGAGAACGGCGTGCACGCCAGCTACGTGGGCCCGTACAACCTCAAGGGCAAGGACTACTCCACGGCGGACTGGTACCAGCAGACGCGGGTGAAGGGCGTGTACGTCAGCGACGTGTTCATGGGCTTCCGGCGCTTTCCGCACATCGTCATCGCCGTGCAGCGCATGACCGACGACGGTCATTCGTGGGTGCTGCGCGCCACCATCGACACCGGGCAGTTCGACCGGCTCATCGCCTCCATGGGGCTGGAGCCGGAAAGCGACGCCTTTCTCGTGAACAACGCCGGGGTGCTCCAGACCGCCTCGCGCTTCTACGGCGCGGTGCTGGACCAGCTGCCCATGCCCATGCCGCCCATGACCTACGAAACCGCCACGCTTGAAACCACCGACCCGGCCGGGCGCGACGTGTTCATCACCTACACCTACTTCCAGCACGCCGACTTCGTGCTGATGGCGGTGAAGCCCCGCGCCGAGATCTTCAAGCCGTGGACCACCCTGCGCAGCGACCTGATTTTGCTGTTCGTCACCAGCGTGGCGCTGATCCTGTCCGTGGCCTTCGGCCTCACCGATCTGATGGTGCGGCGCATGCGCGCCAGCGACGAGCGGCGCATCGCGGCCTTCGTGCAGATGGAGCACACCCAGAAGCTGTCCTCCATCGGGCGGCTTGCGGCCGGGGTGGCCCACGAGATCAACAACCCGCTGGCCATCATCAACGAAAAGGCGGGCCTGGCCTCCGACCTCATGGAACTGGCCGGGGACTTTCCGGAGCGCGACCGCTTCCGCGCGCTGGTAGACGCCATCCTGCGCTCGGTGGAGCGCTGCCGCTCCATCACCCACCGCCTGCTGGGCTTTTCGCGCCGCATGGACGTGAACATCGAGCAGCTCGACGTCAACGACGTGCTCAAGGAAACCATGAGCTTCCTGGAGCAGGAAGCCCTGCACCGGTCCATCACCACCTCGGTCAGCCTCGACCCGGCCATGCCGCGCATCGCGTCGGACCGGGGCCAGTTGCAGCAGGTGTTCCTGAACATCCTGAACAACGCCTTCGCCGCCGTGCCGGACGGCGGGTCCGTGACGCTGGCCACCTGGCTGCGCGACCCGGACACGGTGGGCGTGTCCATCAAGGACAACGGCAAGGGCATGTCCGACGAGGTGCTTCGCCACATCTTCGAACCGTTCTTCACCACCAAGAAGACCTCGGGCACCGGCCTTGGCATGTTCATAACCTACGGCATCATCAGGCGCCTTGGCGGCGACATCGCGGTGCAGAGCACGGAGGGCGCGGGCACCACCGTGACCGTGTTCCTGCCCATGAAGGCCGCGCCAACGGCCACCCTCGGGAGCTAAGCATGCAGGAACTGAAGGTTCTGCTCGTGGACGACGAGGAGGAGTTCGTCACAACCCTGGCCGAACGGCTGTCGCTGCGCGGCATGGTCACGCGCATCGCCACCGACGGCGAGCAGGCCCTGCGCGCCGTGGAGGCGGACCCGCCCCACGTGGTGGTGCTGGACCTGATGATGCCCGGCATCAAGGGCACCCCTGCGCCGCATCAAGGCCGGGCACCCGGCCGTGCAGGTCATCCTGCTCACCGGGCACGGCAGCGCGCGCGACGGCATCGAAGGCATGAAGCTGGGCGCGTTCGACTACCTGATGAAGCCGCTGCGGCTGGAAGACCTGCTGGAAAAGCTGCACGAGGCGGGACGGCTGGCCCACGCCGCCCAAGGCAACGGCGACAACGGCGGCAGCGGAAGCGGCGGGAACGGCGACGCCTAGCCCGCGCGCGCATGGCCCCCGCCACAACGTATCGCACAGGAACCACGGCATGGCACACGACGACACCATCCACATGGCCGCCCCCGCCGCAACGGGTGGGGATGACGCCGCCCACGAATGCGTGGGCCGCCTTGCCGCATCGGCCACGCACGAATTGCAGAACGCCCTGGCGGTGATCCGCGAATCGGCCGGGCTGATGCAGGACCTCGTGTCCCTGTGCGGCGAAGGGCTGCCCCACCGCGACCGGCTGTGCACCATGCTGGCGCTGATCCAGGAACAGGTGGCGCGCGGGGGCGACCTGGCGTGGAACCTGAACCGCCTGGCCCACGCCTGGGAAGAGGACGGCGAGGCCCCCCGCGACCTTGGCGCGGTGCTGGAGGAATTCGTGGCCCTGGCCCGGCGCGGCTGCGCCATGCGCGGGGTGGAACTTGTCCTTGCGCAACAGGGGGGTGACGGCCCGGCGGTGCGCGTAAGCGCGCCCGGCCTTGCCCTGCGCGCCGGCCTGCTGCGCGCCGTGCGCTGCTGCCTGGGCGAAGGGCTGACGGACGATTCGGCGGGCGGGTCTGCCCGGCCCGCCACCGGCGGGACGCTGGTGCTGCGCGCGGCCCTGCGTCCGGGAAAGCCGGGGGGCGTGCCGGGGGTGGAACTGGACTTCACCCCGCCCGGAACGCGGGCCGGTTCCGGCGCCACGGAGCTTTCCACGTCCAGCGCCGACATAGCGCGCTGCATGCAGGCGTGCGGTGCGGATGTGCGGCAGGCGGAGGGCGCGCAATTGCGCTTCTTTCTGCCATGCCCCGACTGCACCGCCTGATGCGGAACCATATTTTCCGCTTTCGTGTTGCAACGGTTTCAGCTACGATAAAGCCAACTGCTCTCCTGAAACACTTGTCTCACGCGGCGGCAACATCCTGCCGCCACGGCACAACGGAGGAACGTATGGCAACACTTCGTGAAACGCTGGAACGCTGCTTCGCGGCCGTGGCCTTCGCCGATGCGGCGGACCACGGCGAGGCCATGCGCATGGCGGGCGTCACCCCCGCTCCCGCATGCGCCGGGCGGCTTGAAGACGTCTTCGCGGCCGTGGCCTTCGCCGAGGCCGACTGCCGCGACGCGGCCCTGGAGATGATGGGATGCGTGCGCCCCGCGCGCCGGGTCATCCGCAACAGCTTCCTGGCCGACGTGGGCCTTGGCGACGTGGCCGTGTGCTACGGCGTGGCGCCCATCTAGGGGCTGTTTCTAAATTGTCCTTTCGCCCGTTGGCTACGTCAAACTTCGCCTGCCATTTCGGTCAAATACGAGAAGAGCGCTCTGCGGTCCTCATCCGTAAGGTTCGCTTCGCTCACCCAACGGCTGAGGCATACTCCCTTATGGCAGGCTTGTTTTCCTTGCCAACGAACGAAAATCCTCATTTAGAAACGGCCCCAGAACACAGCAAGATGCACCGCGCGGCGGATTCGCCGCCGCCGCGCGGGTTTGCGGACCGTGTTTCACCCGAACCCGAAGGAGAGCAGTCATGAAGGGTATCAAGGTATTGCTGGTGGACGACGAGGAGAATTTCGTCCGCACGCTGGCCGAGCGCATGTCCATGCGCGACGCCGGGGCCACCGTCGCCCTGAACGGTGAGGAAGCCCTGCAGATGGTGTCCGCCGGCGAGGTGCCCGACGTCATGGTCCTTGACCTGCGCATGCCCGGCATCGACGGCATGGAAGTGCTGCGCCGGGTCAAGAAGGCCTACCCGCAGGTGCAGGTCATCGTGCTGACCGGCCACGGCACCGAGAAGGACGAGGAGGAAGCCCGCCGCCTGGGCGCCTTCGAGTACCACAAGAAGCCCGTGGACATCGACATCCTGGTGCGCGACATCCGCCGCGCCTTCCGCGAGAAGATCGAGGACGCCATGGTGGCCGCCACCTTCGCGCAGGCCGGCGACTTCGACAACGCCCGCGAAATCCTGGACGAAGACAAGAAATAGCGGGCGGGCCGCGCCCGTCCGGGGAACCCCGGGGGAAACCTGGGGAAAACCGGGGAAACCCCGGAGGAGCCCGAGGGGAGCATGATGCGCGCCCTGCTCGTGGATGACGAGACGGCCTTCGCCGAACTGCTGGCCGAACGGTTGCGTGCGCGCGGCATTGCCGTGCGCACCGCCTACGACGCCGAATCCGCCCTGGCCCTGCTGGACGCCGGAGAGGAATTCGACGTGGCCGTGCTGGACGTGTGCCTGCCGGGCGCCAGCGGCATCGACCTGCTGCGGCGCATGAAGGCGCGCCTGCCGCTGGTGGAGGCGTTGATGCTCACCGGCTCGTCCGACGTGCGCAACGCGGTGGAGGGCATGCGCCACGGGGCGTTCAACTACCTGCTGAAACCCGCCGACATCGACGATCTGGTGCGCGAACTGCGGGCCGCCCACGAGCGCAAGCTGCGCCAGGAGGAGAACGCCCGCATGATCGAGGCGGGCAAGCTGGCCTCCATCGGGCGGCTGGCCGAGGGCGTGGCGCACGAGATCAACAACCCCGTGAACATCATGACCAACGCGGCGGGCTGGATCGAGGACCTGCTGGACGAGCCGGACCTTGCATCCAGCCCGCACGCGGCGGAAATGCGCCGTTCCGTGGTCAGGATCAAGGCCCAGAGCCGCCGCGTGCGCGAGATAACCCGCAAGCTGCTGTTCTTCGGCAAGGGGCTGGACCCGCGCCCCGGCCCGGTGCGCGTGGCCGACCTGCTGGGCGAGGCATTGCGCCTGCTGGCCGACAGGGCCGCCGACCTTGGCGTGGCGGTGCGGCTTGACGTGCCGCCGGATGTGTCACCGGACATGCCGCTGCTGGTGGCCCCGCCCGTGGAACTGCGCCAGGTGTTCGTGCACGTGGCGGAAAACGCGCTGGACGCGGTGGAATACGCCCAGCCCCCGGTGACCGAGCGCGAGCTTGCCGTCACCGTGCGGGTGGAGCGTCCTCTCGACAGGGCCTCCGGAGACACCGCCGCCCCCGCTCCCGGCGGCGAACTGTGCATCGCCTTCCACGACACGGGGCACGGCATTGCGTCCGAAGTGCTGCCCCACGTGTTCGAACCCTTCTTTTCCACCCGGCCCGTGGGGCGCGGCATGGGCCTTGGCCTGTCCGTGGCCGTGGGCGTCGTCACCGCCCTTGGCGGGTTCATCGACATCGACAGCCAGCCCGGCGACACCACGGTCACCCTGCGCCTGCCCCTGCCGGAAGCACCGGCCGAAGCGCCCCCGCCCGCCTGCCAGGGCTAGGCCGCCCTCCCCGCCCGTCCCGCCTTCCGTCCTTGCCGCCGAAAAGAACCAGCCACGAGGCGATGCCGCGCGGCTGGTGATGGTGCGGGCCGAAATCAGGCGTATCTACTTTCCGTGCAGGCGGTTCCAGCCTCTGACGAGGGTGGCCGCGCTGGCCTCCACGCCGCTGCGCGCGGCGTCCCAGCGGCCGAAAGCCCGCAGCGGGTCCAGCCCGGTCACCGAGCAGCGCTCCGCGAAGCTCAGCAGCCGCGCCCCGGTCTCGGAGTCGGTCAGTTCGCCCCCCAGGGTGATGTTGCCCATCAGGGCCGCCCTGCCCGCGTCGTCCAGCCGCGAAAGATCAATGCGCCCGAAGGGCGTGTCGTAGGCCGCGTCGCCGGGCACCACCTCGGTGGCCTGCATGCCGAAGATCATCAGCCGCAGCCGGGCCACGCCGGGGCCGGGCTTGTCGGTCACCTCCCAGCCGCCGCGCCGCAGCGCGTCCACGAAGATGTCGTGGGTCATGAAGGTCATGTCGGCCTTCTCCTCGATGGACGCTCCCTGGAAGGTCTCCGGCCGTTCCTCGCGCAGCACCACGTGCTCCATCTGGAACTTCGTGTACCGCCGCAGCAGCGCCGGTTCACGGGAGTACAGCATGCCGCCGGTGGTGGGGTGCTCCAGCAGCAGGGGCGCATCGGCGGCCGAGGCCGCAGGCGCGGGTTCCACGGCGGCGGCCTGCTGCCTGCACGCGCACCCCGCCAGAACCAGCGGGATCAGGAGGGTCAGCAGCAGGACGGCCGGACGGATGCGGCCCGGAACCTGCGCCGGGGTGCGGAACGAACACGGGGGGAACACGCGCATGGAAACCTCCTGGGGTGTCGATGAGCCGGGGCAACCCGGCCGCCGGACCGGGAAAGGGGCCGGAACCATACGTCAATCTAGCATCTTTTCACGATGCGCGGCAACCGGGCTAGTTTTTCCGTCCAGCAGCCATCCGCGCGCACAATTCCCTTCCCACCGGCGGCCGCCTGTGCGACCATCAATGCGGCCTCTTCCCCACGCCGCGCCGCCGCCACCTCGCCGCGCTCCTTCCGCCGGACCCAGCGCCCGGCATCCATCCCCCTCCGCGCGCCACCGCCACCGCCAGCCCCCACCTCCGTCGCCCCATTGCCGCGGCTGTCGGGCCATGCCCGCCGCACCGCTCCGGGTCGGTCACCCGGCCGCTCAACCACGGGGGCACCCATGGCAGAACCGTTCCGCATCGCGCTCGCGTCGGCAGGGGCAGTGTCCGGCGGTCCTTACTCCGCCGGGGTCATCGACTTCTTCATCGAAGCGCTGGACGCCTGGTGCGCGGCCAAGGCCCTGGGCGATGGGGGCGTACCAGGCCATGACGTGCGCATCGAGGCCGTTTCCGGCACCTCGGCCGGCGCCGTGGCCGCCGGGCTGTTCCCGGCGGCGGTGATCCGCAGCCGCAAACCATCGGGCGGGCGCACCCCGCCGCTGCTCTGGGAGGTGTGGGTGAACAGCCTGGACCTGCTGCAAGGCAACGGCAACTCACAAGGCTTCCTCGGCATCTCGGACATGCAGGACAACGGCGACGCCATTCCCTCGCTGCTCAATGCGCAACGGCTGGACGCCATCGCGGAAAACGCCTTCAGCATGCCGTGGGACGAGCATTTCGTGTACCCGCCATGGCTGTCGGCCAAGCTGCGCATCCGGGTCTGCGTCACCAGCCTGCCCGGCGTGCCGTACCGCATTCCCATGCGCGGCACCGCCCGGCAGTACGGACACGATATGTTCCTGCACGGCGATTACGGCGATTTCCTGTTCGCGGGCGCGGACGCGCCGCCGCAGACCGGCGTGACGCCCGTGGACCCGCGCGGCCCCCTGGGCTGGCCGGTGTTGCAGAACTGGGTGCTGGCCAGTTCCGCCTTTCCCGTGGGGCTTGCCCCCCGCTGCCTGCACTCCGGCGAACCGGTGTACGCCGCGCGCGCATGGCCCGGATACGGCCCCGAGGGATGCGAAGCGTTCAAATCCGAAACGGCGTTGCGGCCGGGAGAACAGTTGCAGTTCCCCGCCGTGGACGGCGGCATGGTCAACAATGAACCCTTCGAACTGGCCCGGCAGGTGCTGCTGGGCAGCGTCTGCGACCACCTTGACCGCGCAGGGGACAAAGCCTGGGGCACCGTGGTGCTCATCGACCCCTTTCCCTCGCCATACCGCGAGGAAACCCACCTGCCGCTGCGGCACCTGCGCGCCGACATCCTCGACATGATCCCCCCGCTGCTGGTGGCCATGAAGCAGCAGTGCCGCTTCAAGCCCGCCGAACTGGAACTGGCCGGCGATGTCGAGACTTACTCGCGCTTTCTCGTGGCCCCCGCCGGTGGCGGCCCAGGCGGCAAACGGGACGGGGACGACGCGCTGGCGGGCGCGGGGCTGGGGGCCTTTGCGGGGTTTCTCGCCCAAGCCTTCCGCGAACACGACTACCAGCTTGGCAAGCGCAACGCGCAGCAGTTCCTGCGCCGTCACTTCGCCCTGCCGCTGGGCAACCCCCTGTTCGCGGGGGACCGGGCCCGCTACGCCCCCGGCGGCGACCTGCAAGACCTGCGTGCCGAGTGCACCGAAGCGGGCGAGCCGGACCATGCCCCCATCATTCCACTGATGAAACCACTGCGGCAGGAAATCACGCTGCCGCCGTGGCCGAAGATATCCGAGGGCAACCTGGAACACATCATCGAGGCCATGGTCCCGCGCATGGACACCCTGGTGCAACGGATGGGCCGCAAGACCTGCCGGGCCGCGCATGCCCTGCTGGCGACCGCGTGGACGGTGTACCTGCGCCGCAAGACACGAAAGAAGGTGCTGGAATACCTTGCCGGGGCAATGCGGCAACGCGAACAACTGTAGCGCCGGGCCACCCCCTGGAATGCCGGGGCTCAAAAAAATCGGGAGCCAAAAAAATCGGGAGGCGGACCGGCTTAACCGATCCGCCTCCTTCAGCGGGAAGGGGGAGAGAACATTCAGGGGCGCGGCATATGCCGCGCCGCCCTGGTGGCCGGCCACCCGCGCCGGACATCGCCGCACGTCCGGCGCGGGTGTGGGTGCCGGCGGATGGAGCGCCCCGCCGCCAAACGGGCCGCCCCACCTTGCTATGGTGAATGGCAACGCATTCGTGTCACCATGTTCCGCGAGTGTGTTTTTTGTTCGCTGGCGAGGAAAACAAGCCTGCCATGAGGGAGCATACTCTTCTCGTATTCGACCGATATGGCGGGCGAAGTTTGACGAAGCCAGCGGGTAAAAGGCACGCTCGCGATTAATGTCCGGTAAGTTGCACCCGTCCTTCGATCAGATCCTGCACCACCCCCGGGTCGGCCAGGGTCGAGGTGTCGCCGAAGTCGGAGCCCGCGCCCGACGCGATCTTGCGCAGGATGCGCCGCATGATCTTGCCGCTGCGAGTCTTGGGCAGCCCTTCGGCGAACTGGATGACCTCGGGCGTGGCGATGGGGCCGATCTCCTTGCGCACCCAGGTGCGCAGGGCGGCGCGCAATTCCTCGGTCTCTTCGGTGCCCGCCGCCAGGGTGACGTAGGCGTAGATGGCCTCGCCCTTGATGGCGTGGGGCATGCCCACCACGGCGGCCTCGGCCACCGAGGGGTGCGCCACCAGGGCGGATTCCACCTCCGCCGTGCCCATGCGGTGCCCGGAAACGTTGATCACGTCGTCCAGCCGCCCCATGACCCAGGTGTAGCCTTCCTCGTCGGTGCGGGCGCCGTCGCCCGATTCGTACATGCCGGGGAAGCGTTCGAAGTAGGTGGACTTGTACCGCTCGGGCGATCCGAACACCCCGCGCAGCATGCCGGGCCACGGCTTGCGGATGACCAGGTGCCCGCCCTCGTTGGGGCCGCAGGGGGCGCCGTCGGGCTTCACCACGGCCGCGTCCACGCCGGGCAGCGGGAAGGTGGCGGAGCCGGGCTTGAGCGTGGTGGCGTAGGGCAGCGCGGAAATCATGATGCCGCCGGTCTCGGTCTGCCACCAGGTGTCCACGATGGGCAGGCGGCTTCCGCCGATGTGCTCGTGGTACCACATCCACGCTTCCGGGTTGATGGGCTCGCCCACCGACCCCAGAATGCGCAGCGAGGACAGGTCGTGCTTCTGCGTCCAGTGCGCGCCTTCGCGCATCAGGGCGCGGATGACCGTGGGCGCGGTGTAGAAGATGTTGACCCGGAACTTTTCCACGATGCGCCAGAACCTGTCCGGCCCCGGCCACGAGGGCACGCCCTCGAACATCAGCGTGGTGCCGCCAAGGGCCAGCGGGCCGTACACGATGTAGCTGTGCCCGGTGATCCAGCCGATGTCGGCGGTGCACCAGTACACGTCGTCGTCATGCAGGTCGAACACCCATTGGGTGGTGTGCGCGACGTAGGTCAGGTAGCCGCCGGTGGTGTGCACCACGCCCTTGGGCTTGCCGGTGGACCCGCTGGTGTACAGGATGAACAGCATGTCCTCGCTGTCCATCTTGGCGCACGGGCAGGCGGAATCAAGGGTGCGGTCGGCCATGACCTCGTGCCACCACAGGTCGCGGCCTTCGCGCATGGCGCAGTTGCTGTGCGCTCGGTCGACCACCACCACCTTCTCCACGCTGGGGCAGTCCTTCAGGGCCTCGTCCACGTTGACCTTGAGCGGGATGGACCGCCCGGCGCGCAGCACGGCGTCCGCCGTGACCACGACCTTGGCCTCGCAGTCCTGAATACGGTTTTGCAGGCTGACCGCCGAGAACCCGGCGAACACTATGGAATGCACCGCCCCGATGCGTGCGCAGGCCAGCATGGCCACGGCCAGTTCGGGAATCATGGGCATGTACAGCGAAACGCGGTCGCCCTTCTGCACGCCAAGGTTGCGCAACACGGACGCGAACCGGCACACCTCGTCGTACAGCATCTGGTAGGTCAGCACGCGCACGTCGTCTTCCGGCTCGCCCTGCCAGATGATGGCGGCCTTGTTGCGGCGGCCGTCGGTCAGGTGGCGGTCCAGGCAGTTGTACGCCACGTTCAGCGTGCCGCCCTTGAACCATTCGATGCGCGGCTCGCGCATGTCGGCGTCCAGCACCTTGTCCCACGGGGTGAACCAGTCCAGCAGCTGTTTCGCCCGGTCGCCCCAGAAGCCCTCGGGATCCTTGTCGGCGCGGTCGCGGTGGGCGAGGTATTCGTCCATGCCGTTCACGTGCGGGCGGCGGCGGTCACCGGAAGGCGCGGCGGGCGGCGCGAAGTGGCGTTTTTCGTCCATCATGCTTTCGATCTTGTCGGACTTGTTCTGGCTCATGCCGTTGCCTCCGTTGGTTTGGCGGTATGCCGGTCTTTCCGGGTCTGTCCGGTCTTTTCGATCCGGCCGGGCCTGTGGCGGTGGCCCTGTGGCGGCCATGCCCGTTCGTGCGGCGGGGCGTGGCCTGCACCCCTTGTCTAGCGAGACGGCGACGGCATGCGAAGACGTGCGCCACCCCCTTTTCGGTGAACGGTCGTCTCGCGCCGGTGAAATTGACTTTTTGCCGGTGGACGGAAAGAATGCCCCCAATGGTGCGCCCATGAACGGCGCATGACGGCCCGTCACCGGACGGGAACGGCACGCCCCGGCGGCGGCAACCGCCCGGCAAGCGCACGACGCCGGGCATCCGCCCGGCGCGCCCGCACCTGCCCGCACGCGGCGGCACGACGGAAGGGGGTTCGCACGGTGGCCACGCAATCGTCCCTTGAGCAGATGTTCAAGCCCAACTCCGTGACCGTCATCGGCGCCACGGCCACGCCGGGCGAGCCGGGCTGCGTCATCATGGAAAACCTGATGTCCGGCACCTTCCTGGGGCCGGTGCTGCCGGTGAACGAAACGGGCGAGGCCGTGGCGGGCATGCCCGGCCACACGGCCATCGACACCCTGCCGCTGACGCCGGACCTCGCCGTCATCTGTTCCCCGCCCGAGACCATTCCCGGCTACATAGAAGACCTGGGCAAACGCGGCACCCGCGCCGCCGTGATCATGAGCCGGGGGTTCTTCCGCTTCGACCGCGAACGGCGCGAGGTGCAGCGGGCCGCCTTGTTGCAGGCCGCCCGGCGCTGGGGCGTGCGGGTGCTGGGTCCCAACTGCCTGGGGTTCATCACGCCGTCGGTGGGGGTGAACGCCAGCCTGGCCCCGCGCCAGGCGCTGCCCGGCAAGGTGGCCTTCGTCTCGCAGTCGGACTCGCTGTTCACCTCGGTGCTGGACTGGGCCACGTCCAAGGGCATCGGCTTTTCGCACTTCATCGCCCTGGGCGACCGCTACGACGTGCACTTCAACGACGTGCTGGACTACCTGAACAGCGACGTGAACACCCGCGCCGTGCTGCTGTACATCGAGACCATCGACAGCGCCCGGAGGTTCATGTCCGCGGCGCGGGCGCTGGCGCGCAACAAGCCGGTGCTGGTGATCAAGGCGGGCCGGTCCGAGGCGGCGGCCACGGCGGCGGCCGCGCATTCCGGCATGCTGCTGGGCGCGGACGAGGTGTACGACGCCGCCTTCCGCCGCGCGGGCATGCTGCGCGTGGCCGACATCGACGCCATGTTCGACACGGTGGAAACGCTGGCCCTGGCCAGGCCGCTGAAGGGCGACCGGCTGGCCATCCTGACCAACGGCGGCAGCCCCGGCTTTCTGGCCACCGACGCCCTGTTGCAGGGGCGCGGCAAGCTGGCCGAGCTTTCCGACGAGACCTGCCAGGCGCTGGACAACGAACTGGGGCGCGACTGGTCGTACTGGAACCCGCTGATCGTGCGCAGTTCCGCCGACGGGGCCATGTACGCGAAAGCGCTACAGATACTTCTGGACGACAAGGGCGTGGACGCCGTGCTGGTCATGCACGTGCCCACCTTTTCCGTGCCCAGCGACGAGGTGGCGGGCGCGGTCATCGAGGTGGCGCGGCGCAGCCGCAAGCCGGTGCTGACCAGTTGGCTGGGCATAGACGACGCCACGGAAGCCCGCCGCAAGTTCGCCGCCGCCGGGGTGCCCACGCACTTCACGCCGGACAACGCGGTGCGCGCCTTCCTGAACATGGTGGAGTACCGGCGCAACCAGGATACCCTGATGGAAACGCCGCCCTCGCTGCCGGAAGCCTTCGACCCGGACGTGACGGCGGCCCGCTTGGTGGTGAACGACGCGCTGGAAGCCAAGCGCATGCTGCTGACCCCGGCGGAGGCCCATGCCGTGCTTACCGCCTATGGCATCCCCGTGGCCGAGACGCGCCACGTGAAGACCCCGCGCGAGGCCGTGGAGGCGGCGGCGGAGATCGGCTACCCCGTGGCGCTGAAGGTGGAATCGCCCGACGTGCCGCGCACCTCGCTGGCCGGGGGCGTGGCCCTGAACCTTTCCAGCGACGAAGAGGTGATGGACGCCGCCCTGTCCACAGCCAACAACGTGTGCGACCAGGTGCCCGGCGCGCGCATGGAAGGCTATGCCGTGCAGCGCATGTGCCGCCTGGCCGGGGCGCACGAACTGGCCGTGGAAACGGCCACCGACCCGGTGTTCGGCCCCATCATCCGCTTCGGACAGGGGGGATCCATGGCGGAAGTGCTGGCCGACCGCCAGACCGCCCTGCCGCCGCTGAACATGGGCCTTGCGCAGGAACTGGTATCGCGCACGCGGGTGTACCGCCTGCTGCGCGGCAGCGGCCACAAGGCCCACGTGAACCTGGAGGCCGTGCGCCTGCTGCTGTGCAAGGTGTCGCAACTGATCATCGACATTCCCGAAATCTTCGAGATGGAGATAGACCCGCTGTTCGTGGACGCCGACGGCGTGGTGGCGCTGGATGCGCACATGCGCATCGCCTGGTCCACCACCACCGGCACGGACCAGCTGGCCATCCG
>JALHHV010000466.1:0-597 GCA_022837365.1 Desulfovibrio sp.
CATGCTGGCCGCGAAGTGGCGGGCCAGCAGGACCACGTCGTCGCCGCGCTCGCGCAGGGGCGGCACGGACACCACCTCGAAGCTCAGGCGGTCCAGCAGGTCGGCGCGAAAGCGCCCCTCCGCCACCATGGCGGGCAGATCGGCGTTGGTGGCGGCCACCACGCGCACGTCCACCCGCACCGGCTGCGCGCCGCCCACCCGTTCCAGCATGCCGTATTCCACCACCCGCAGCAGCTTGTCCTGCACCCCGGCGGGGATGTTGCCCACCTCGTCCAGGAACAGCGTGCCGCCGTCGGCCCGCTCGAAGCGCCCGGCCCGGCGCGCCCCGGCCCCGGTGAAGGCCCCGGCCTCGTGACCGAACAGTTCGGCCTCGGCCAGGGTGGGGGCCAGCGCCGCGCAGTCCAGCACCACCAGCGGCCCCTGCCAGCGCGGGGAAAGATAGTGCAGCCGCGCCGCGGCCAGTTCCTTGCCGGTGCCCCGCTCGCCCACCAGCAGCACGGGCCGGTCCACGCGCGCCACGCGCGAAAGCGCCTCCTGAAAGGCGAGGAAGGCGTCCGACTGGCCGATGGCCTCGGCCAGCGCGGGCGACGCGGCGGC
>JALHHV010000466.1:613-2577 GCA_022837365.1 Desulfovibrio sp.
CATTCCCAGTGATTGCCCGTGGTTGCCTCCTGCGGACCGGCTGGCACGGTTGCTGCTTTTCCCGCCGCACCAACGCACAGCGCACCGCAGGAGGCGATCATGGGTATCTTTTCGCGATTCAAGGACATCGTCAGTTCCAACATCAGCGCCATGCTGGACAAGGCCGAGGACCCGGAAAAGCTGGTCCGGCTGATGATCCGCGAGATGGAGGAAACGCTGGTGGAACTGAAGGCCGGGTGCGCCTCCAGCATGGCCGAGGCGCGCCGGGTGCGCCGCGAGCTGGACGGCGTGCAGGACCAGGTGGAACGCTGGGACCGCCGGGCCGAACTGGCCGTGACGGCCGGGCGCGAAGACCTGGCGCGCGAAGCGCTGCTGGAGCGCCGCCGCGAGAACGAGCGCGCCGACGCCCTGCGCCGCGAACTGGGCGAGATCGACGCGCTGGTGGCCCGCACCCAGGGCGACATGGACGTGCTGGACGAAAAGCTGGCGGCCGCGCGCGAGAAGCAGCGCATGCTGGTGCAGCGCCACGTGCACGCCCGGGTGCGCCGTCAGGCCCGCGAGGACGTGCGCCGCGCCGCCTCGCTGGAGGTGATGCACCGGTTCGAGGAATTGGAGCGCCGCGTGGAGCACATGGAAGCCGAGGCGGACGCCGTGCGCGTGCCCTCCGGCAACCGTGGCGGTCCCAACGGACTGGACGCGGCCTTCGCGGACCTGGAAACGCGCGACGAACTGGAGCGCGAACTGGCCGCCCTGCGCGCCCGCGTGGGCGAGCGCAAGGCCCATGCCGCCCCGCGCGACGGTGAAGTTTCCGGCGCAGCGGAGTAACCGCCTTGCGCCCGCCGGTTGCAGAGGCTAGGCTGGATGCCCGTACGGCATCGCCCTTTCCGGAACCGGGCGCGCGCCGTCCCGGATGCCGCCGCGCCCTTCGCGCCCGCATCCGCATCCGGTCATGCCACCCCGCCGCCCGCGCCACGGGTCACGTCCCGGCGCGTGGGGGCCCTACAGTTCGAGGCCACGCATGCATGAGCCGTACATGTTCGAGGAACTCTTCGCCGTCATGGCGCAACTGGGGCCGGTCATGATGTTCTGGTTCATGGTGCTGCCCGCGCTGGTGGCCGTGCTGTTGCTGGCCATCCTGTACCGCCTGCTGCGCACCCGCGAGGGCGCCACCCCGGCGCACGACGACGAGGCCCGGATGATCCAGGAGATGTACCGGGCGCTGGGCCGCATGGAGGAACGGGTGGAGGCGCTGGAAACGCTGCTGCTCGATCCCGATGGTTCGGCGGGGCGCGCCGGGCGGGATGCCCCGCGCGGCCAGGGGAGGGAATGACTATGGATCGCCACGAAGACAGGTTCGACAGGCGTTCCGGACGGGGGCGGAGCGGACGGCATTGCTCCACCGGCCACGACCGCGACGGACTGTGCGGCGGGCGGGACAAGGGGCTTGCGCAGCATTTCGGAATGTCGGTATTCTGGGTGCGCGTGCTGTTCGTCGCCGCGGCCCTGTTCACCGGGTTCTGGCCCGTGGTGGGGCTGTACGTGCTGGCCGGGCTGGTCATGAAGCCGCGCCCGGTGCTGCAACCGGCCGACGCGGGCGAACGTGACTTCTACGGCAGCTACGTGTCCTCGCGCGGCGAGGCGTTGCGCAGGCTGAAGGAAAAATTCGACCGGCTGGAAGGCCGCATCCGCCGCATGGAGGATGTGGTCACGCGACGGGATTTCGACTGGGACCGCAGGTTCGGCGCACAGCGGTAGCGCCGGGGGCCGGGCGGTTCCGGACACCATAGTCCTTCGGGATGGAGAGGCGTCTCCGGACGGGGGCGAGGGCGGAAGCTCTCGTCCCCGTCTACTTTTTGGGGGAAGGTGAAAAGCGGGATAAGAGAGGGAAGAGAGGGGTGTCCTGCCTTGTTGGATGCGGCTTCTACCAAGGCAGTCCAGCGTTACAGTTCACCCCCGATTTCGTT
>JALHHV010000030.1:0-392 GCA_022837365.1 Desulfovibrio sp.
TCCGCCGGGGCCAGCTTCCAGGCGCGCTCGCCGTACAGGGCGAGCGCCGTGCGGAACAGTTCGCGCACGTCGATGCGCAGGCCGTGCTCCAGCACGATGCGGGCGATGCCCAGGGCGCAACGGCGCAGGGCGTACGGGTCGGCCGCGCCGGTGGGAATCATGCCCAGGCCGAAGCACCCGGCCATGGTGTCCGCCTTGTCGGCGATGGACAGCAGCGCACCGGCCAGGGTGGCGGGCACCGGGCTGTCCGGCCCGGCGGGCAGATACTGCTCGGCCAGGGCGGCGGCCACGGTTTCCGTCTCGCCCATGCGGCGGGCGTAGATGGACCCCATGATGCCCTGCAACGTGTCGAACTCGCCCACCATCTCGGACACCAGGTCGGCCTTGGACAG
>JALHHV010000030.1:462-10995 GCA_022837365.1 Desulfovibrio sp.
TTCTTGACCAGCGCGGCGTCCTGCGGGGTGAGGTTCAGCACGGTGAGGAAGTGCGGCAGCAGCGCGCCGTCCGGCCCTTCCACGCCGAAGCTCTTCTGGTGGCTTTCCATGCTGGTCAGCAGCACTTGACGCGGCAGTTCCAGGAACGAGGGGTCGATGTCGCCCATGAGCGGCACCGGGTGCTCCACCAAGCCCTGCACTTCGTCCAGCAGGCTTTCCTTCCACAGGATGCGCCCGCCCACGGCCTCGGCGGCGGCGTTGCCGCCCGCCAGGATCATGGCGCGGCGCTCGGCCGGGTCGGGCGTGACGCCGCCCTTCTCGGTGACCACGTTCAGGTAGTCCTCGGCGTCCTTCACCACCAGCGGACCGGCCCCATGGATGCGATGGCCCCAAGTGACCCCGCCGGAGATCACGCCGCCCACCTCGAAGGGCACCACGGCATCATCGAACAGGGCCAGCAGCCAACGCAGCGGGCGGCCGAAGGTGAAGTCGCCGCTGCCCCAGCGCATGCGCTTGGGGAACGGCAGCGCGGCCACGATGGCCGGACACGCGGCGGCGATGAGGTCCACCGATTTGGCCCCGCCGGTGCGCTTGCGCACGGCGATGTACTCGCCCTTGTCCGTGGTCAGGGTGAAGATGTCGGCCATGTCCACGCCCTGGGTGCGGGCGAAGCCCTCGGCCGCCTTGGTGGGCTTGCCGTCCGCGTCGTAGGCCACGCGCACGGGCGGGCCGGGCACCACTTCTTCCGCCTCGCGCTGCACGGGGTTGATGCCCTCGATGAGCACGGCGGCGCGGCGGGGGGTGGTCAGCACCCGGATGGATTCATGCTCCACGGCCGGGCAGGAAGCGGGAAGGAAATTCCTCGAAGCCGATTTCAAGCACGAATTGCGACATGCTCACGTCCCTCTTCTTGGCTGGCGGCCAGCATGGGATAGCCGAGTTCCTCGCGCTGGGCGGCGTACAGCCGCGCCACGGCGGAGGCCAGGGCGCGCACGCGGCCGATGTAGCCGGTGCGTTCGGTGATGGAGATGGCCCCGCGCGCGTCAAGCAGGTTGAAGGTGTGCGAGCACTTCAGGCAATAGTCGTAGGCGGGCCACAGCAGCCCTTCGTCGCACAGCCGCCTGCACTCGGCTTCGCAGGCGTTGAAGAAGTCCAGCAGCATCTGCGGGTTGCTGGCCTCGAAGTTGTACTTCGACTGTTCCACCTCGTTCTGGTGGTAGATGTTCCCGTAGGTCACCCGGTCGTTCCACGACAGGTCGTAGACCGATTCCTTGCCTTGCAGGTACATGCACAGCCGTTCGAGCCCGTAGGTGATTTCCACGCTGGTGGGGGCAAGGTCGATGCCTCCCACCTGCTGGAAGTAGGTGAACTGGGTCACTTCCATGCCGTTCAGCCACACTTCCCAGCCCAGACCCCACGCGCCGAGGGTGGGCGATTCCCAGTCGTCCTCCACGAAGCGGATGTCGTGGGCGGCCGGGTCGATGCCCAGCGCGCGCAGGCTGTCCAGATAGATATCCTGCACGTTGTCGGGCGAGGGCTTCAGGATGACCTGGAACTGAAAGTAGTGCTGGAGCCGGTTGGGATTTTCGCCGTAGCGGCCGTCGGTGGGGCGGCGCGAGGGCTCCACGTAGGCCACGTTCCACGGTTCCGGCCCGATGACGCGCAGGAAGGTCGAGGGGTTGAAGGTACCGGCCCCGCATTCCACGTCGATGGGCTGCATGATCACGCAGCCCCGCTTGGCCCAGAAATTCTGCAAGGTGAGGATGACGTCCTGAAAATGCATGCTGTACCCCTGATTGTCCTGGCTTGGCCTGTCGTTCCCTTGCGGGCCGGGCCGCCGGTCCCGAATGGCGGCCCCGCGCTACAGGCGGCGGAACCGCCCGTTGTCCCACGCAAGGCCGATGTGAAACTGTATGAAGCCGTCCACCGCGCGGGTGCACTGCCGCCGCATGGCGGCCCTGCCCCGTGCGCCGGACATGCCGGTCGTGTCGATCCTGTCGGACGGACCCGGCGCGGCCGGTATGGCCTGCGCTGTCTGCGCGGCGGGGGCCACGGGTGGCGCGGGCGGAACCATGCCTTCGCTGTCCATGTCCTCGCTGCCGGACACCGGGCCGAACGGGTCGCTCTCGAACACCGCGCTGCCGTTCCATAGGGGACGGCGCTGCCGATCCGGAGGCGTTGCGGACGCGGGCGTGAAGCCGCCGCCCTCTCCCGGCTGCGCCGGTCCGGCCTGCGTCGCGGCATCCTCCGCCAGCGCGCTGTCCGGCAGGCGGCACAGGCAATCGTCCAGCGAACCGTGTCCGCCGTCGCCAAAGGCAAGGCCCGACAGGCTGCCCGGAAAACGCCCATCCAGAAAGCGTGGAGACGCCCCGCCCGCGAAACCGTTGCGCGTGGAATCGGCGCGGGGGCTCAGGTCCGGCGTCGCTCCGTCCTGCCCCGGCGCCGGGGGCAGCACGCCCGGCCACAGAAGCGGCGAATTCTCCTGCACAAAGCGCAACACGTCAAGCGCTTCGCGCTCCACCCGCACGCGCGGCCCGGGCAGGGGCGCGCAGGCGTCGCACTGGGCCGCGCCCTCCTGCACCAGAAAGGCCGCGCCGGGGGCGTGGGTCAGGTCCGCGCCGCAGGTGGCGCAACTATCCATGCGCGGGGCGTAGCCCTGCTCCGCCGCCAGGCGCAGCCGGAACAGCACCGGCAGCATGTCGGGCACGGGACCGCCGCCTTCCAGCAGGTCCAGCACGTCCTCGACCAACTGGTGCGTGGCCGCCGCGCCTTCCGGGCCGCAGCCCAGGGCTTCGAGAAATTTCAGGCAGTTCACCGCCGCGCCGAAGCGCGGCCAGTCGCGGCGCAACCGGTCCGGCCCGCGCAGCAGGGTGCCCTCCTGGATGGACAGGTACTGCCCGCCGCGCGTGGACTTGACCCGCAACAGCGCACGGTTGAACAGGTCGAGGCAGCCGCAGAACCGCTTGCGGCTGCGGCAGCCGCCAAAGGCGAAGGCGGTGAGCAGGCCGCGCGTCGGAGACAGGAAGCGGACCCAAAGGTCCGCCTCCCTGAACCGTCCGGTGCGGACGATCAGCACCTGTTCCGAAAACTCCATGCTGTCCTGCCCAGAGGGGCGTGGTTGCCACGGCGTGACGGCGGCGATGCGGCCTGCCGCCCGGTCCACGGATCCGCGCCGTGGCCGGAACCAAGGCCGCTACTGCGCCTGCGGCGGAAACACCAGCGTGCGCACCTGGCCCGGTTCGCCGGCCGCGGGCTGTTCCTGCCCGTTGTAGCGGATGCGCACGCCGCCCGCGTTGCCGAGCTTGAGCGTGAGGCGCTTGGAAAAGGTCAGCGCAAAGGTCTGCCCTTTGTGCAGCGAGAACTGCCGCACGTCGGAATCGTCGGCGCTGGAATGCACCCAGCAGTCGGCAAGGGCGATGACCACGATGCGGTGCGTGCCGCCCGCCAGCACGGAGCCCTCGGTGTCGGCCCCGCCCGTGGCGGCGGCCTCGCTGTCGAACACGCCGTCCTGCGGAGCGAACTGCACGGCAGTTGGCGCCGGAGCGGGGCTGGCGGACGGCGCGGCTGCCGGGGCCGTGCCGTTGCGGGCGGGCTGCGTTGCGGGAACGGTGGCGTTGGCCGCCGGAAGCGTGCCGTTTGCGGCGGGAACAGTGGCATTGGCCGCCGGGACTCCATCGGGAGCGGGAGCCGCGTCCTGCGCCGGGCCGGACTGGACATCGGCTGGCTGGGCATCGGCGGGCTGCGGCTGCGAAACCGGCGGCACGGCAGGCTGCGCGGGCTGGGCCACCTTGGGCATGTCCGCCTCGCGCGCGGCCTGCTGGCGGTAGTACCAGCCGCCGCCCAGGGTGGCCAGCAGAACCAGCACGGCCAGCGCCAGCACCACGGGCGCCATCCCCCTGCGCCCGCGCGCCTGAGGCTGCACCGCCACGGTTTCCGGCAGCGGGTCTTCGGGCACCTCGTAGGGATAGGCCTCGTCCACGGCGCGCATGACCAGGTCGTTATCCACGCCCAGCAGAGACGCATAGGACTTGATGAACCCCCGCGCGTACACCGCGTGCGGCAGTTCGTCCTGCTCCCCTTCCTCTATGGCGCGCAGAACGCGGGCGGAAACCTTGATCCGGACCGCCACGTCGTCGATATCGAGGCCTTTCGCCTCGCGCGCCTCGCGCAGGGCGATGCCGAGTTCCTTGAGTGCCATCTCCTCTCCTTGTCTGGGACAACCGGCGGCAACGCATCCCGGCCGGGCCGCACGCACCGGCCGGGAGCGTTGCGGAACCTAGATGCGAATGTCGATGACGGCCTTGTCGCGCAACTGCTTGGTGTATTCCGTGAAGCGCTCCTGCAGCTTGGGCTCGCGCAGCAGGTTTTCGATCTCGGGGGTGGCTTCCTCCACCGACTGGGAACGGCCGGCCGAAACCTCCACCAGCTTGAGCATCGCCTTGCGGCCTTCCACCAGCATGACCTTGCTCACCTCGCCTGCCTTCAGGCCGTCCAGGGCCTCCTTCCAGGCAGGGGCGAGGTCGGTCCACTTCAGGGTGCCGATGTTGCCGCCAGCGCCGGGGTTGGGGCCGATGGACTCGGCGGCGGCCAGCTGTTCGAAAGTCATCTGGCCGGTGCGCACCTTGTCGGCCAGCCCTTCGGCGTCGGCGGTGGGGGCGAAGATGACCAGGCCCAGGCGCACGGTGCGGTCGGTGACGAACTGCGACTTGTGCGTCTCGTAGTATTTCTTGACCTCTTCCTGGGTGATCACGATCTTGCGGGCGATCATCAGGGTGAGCAGGCGGTGGCGCAGGATGCCCTTGCGCACGCGGTCGCGCATGACGTCCATGGACAGGCCCTGCTGCACCAGCTGGCGCTCGAATTCCTGCTGCGAAAGCTGGCTGCGCTGCACGAACTTGCGCAGTTCGTTGTCCACTTCGCTGTCCTGCACGGTGATCTTCCAGCGCTCCGCCTCCTGGTTCATCAGGATGTCGGTGATCATGGAATCGAGCACCTGCAGGTGCACCTTGCGCACCGCCTCCTGGTGGGCGGGGTTGTTGCGGTCGAGGCCGAGGCGCATCAGGTCGGGGGTGGCCTGGGCCTGCACGTCGAAGAACGTTATCATTTCGCCGTTGACCACGGCTGCGATCTTGTTGATCTGTTCGGCCCGGACCGCCACGGCGGCAAGGCAGACAAAAAGGACGGGGGCGGCAAGGCAGAGGGTGCGGAGCAGCGGACGCAAGGGGCACTCCTGTTTGGTGGTTGGGGGACCGGCCCGGAATCGGCGCCGGGAAGCGTTGCGTACCTGAAGGCCGGTGCACTCCGGTTCGAGAGTCCACGGGGGACGCGTGGTGCCGGGGCGCGCAGGCACGGCCCAACGGGCTTGACCGGACAGGGTGCGCCGGGCTGGTACGGCCTCGGCAAACCCGGCATGTAATACCTTTTTCCCGTTTATGCAATCAGCCGCAACACTACGTATTACTTCGTCTTTGTCGTGCGTTGCCTGCCGTTTGCCGGGGCCGTGCGCGCGTCCTTGCCGTCCTCGGGGGCCGCGGTCGGCGCGTCCATCCGGGCTCCGGCGGCCGCGCCACCGCCGGGCCCGGCCTCGTCCAGACTGTCCATGGGGCTGTCCACGGGGCCGTCCTGGAGGCCGTCTGGGGGACCGTCTGGGGGCTGCATGCCCTGCCCAGACATGCCCGGCGCACCGGCCGCTCCGGTGGCGTTGCCGCCGTCGGCGGATGCGGAGTCCCTTGCGGCGCCGCGCGCCTCGGGCAGCAGATGCGTGGACACCCTGATCCGCGCGGTGCGCAGTTCCGCGTCTATCCAGCGGGCGTACGCCTCGTCCATCTTGCGTTCCAGCAGCACCCGTTCCACCAGCGGATAGGCGTGGGAAAGCTCCAGTTGCTTCTCGGGTATCTCGCCCACCAGCAGGAACGACTGGTACCCCCATTCCCCCTGCTTCACGGCGGAGGCCTGCCGGGGCGCAAGCCCGGCCAGTTCCTTGCTCCACAGGGCGGGCAGGCGGTCGCGGCGCATCTTCACCTCGCGCACGGTCACCGTGGGCTGGGCGGCCTCCACGTCGGCGGGCCGGGCTCCGTTGACGGCCATGGCCCTGGCCTTGTCCACGGCGGCCTTGTCCGGCCCGGCCACCACCAGGAACTGCACCCGGCGCGGCAGGCGGTAGTCCTGCCGGTGCGCGGCATAGTAGCCCTCCACCTCTTCCAGCGGGATGCTGATGGCGGGGCGCAGGATCTGGCGCATGAACTTCTGCATGGCGATGCGCGCCCGCAGGCGCGAACGCCACAACTCCAGGTCGATGTATTCCTCGACCAGCGATTTTTCGAATTCCCCCGCCGGGTAGTCGGCGCGCACCTCGGCCTCGGCCTCGGCCACTTCGGCGTCGGTGACCACGATGTTCTCGCGCGCCAGCGCCTGCGCCACCAGTTCCTGCACGATGAGGTCGGACAGCACGTTGCCGTACTGGGCCTGCAACTGCTCCACCGAGGGGGCGTGGCCGGACCAGCTCATGCTGCTCATGTCGTGCACCGCCTCCAGCGTGCGCAGCATGATGGGCCGGTCGTTGACCGTGGCCACCACGCCCTCGGGCAGGGGGTCCTGGCCGCAGCCGGACAGCAGCAGAGACAGCAGCGCCGCGCACAGCAGCGACAGCACGCCCCGCGCACGGCGGTGGCGGGGCTGCACGGAATGGCCGGACCGGGCACGAAAGGGCATGAGCGGGCAAGGGACCATGTGCGGAAGTGCTCTCCGGTTGCGGTGCATGGGCCGGAACGGAAATCGGCCGGGCCGCGCCCTGTCGGCTGGCGCTATGCCTGCGCGGACGGGGCCGCGGCGGCCAGCGCGGCCAGTTCGGTGCGCACCCTGTCCAGCCGCGCGCCCAGATCGCCCTGGGCCTCGGCGGCGGAACCGGGCGCGGTCTCCAGGCGCACCTCCAGCGTGGCCGGGGGCACCAGCCGCGCCCTGCCCTGCCGGGCCGCCACCCATGCCACCAGCCGGTCCGGCGCGATGGCGGTTTGGCGCTCGTCCCAGACCAGCCGCAGCCGTTCGGGGTGGATGTCGGCCCTCACCACCTGCAACGAGGCCAGGAAGCGCTTCAGCACCAGCACGGCCAGGAAGTTGCGCAACTCCGGCGGGCAGGGGCCGAAGCGGTCGCGCAGTTCCATTTCCACGTCCTGCAACGTGGCGGCGTCCGGCGCGGACGACAGGGCCTTGTAGAACTTCAGCCGTTCGCGGGCGTCGCCAATGTACGTTTCGGGGATGTGCGCGGCAAGCCCGATGTTCAGTTCCGGCTCCACCGCCTCGCGCGGGGGATCGCCCTTCAGGCGGGCCACTTCCTCTTCCAGCATTTCCAGATACAGGTCGAGGCCCAGGCGGGTCATGTGGCCGGACTGCACCTCGCCCAGGATGTTCCCCGCGCCGCGCAACCGCAGGTCTTCCATGGCCACCTGGAATCCCGCGCCCAGGTAGTCCAGTTCAAGGATGATGCGCATGCGCTGGCGGGCCTGCTCGGGCAGGCGGTCGGCGTCGGACACCACGAACACCGCGTAGGCCTGCCGGTCGGAGCGACCCACCCGGCCGCGCAACTGGTACAGCTGCCCCAGCCCGAACATCTGGGCCTGGTCCACGATGAGCGTGTTGGCGCGCGGAAAGTCCAGCCCCGATTCCACGATGGCCGTGCAGACCAGCACGTCCAACTCGCCGTGCCAGAACTTGTGCATGGTGTCTTCAAGCTCGCGCTCGCCCATCTGGCCGTGGGCCATGCCCACGCGGGCCTCGGGCGCCAGCCCGCGCACGAATTCCGCCACCCGTTCCAGCCCCTGCACCCGGTTGTGCACCCAGAACACCTGCCCCTGGCGGGCGATCTCGCGCTCCAGTATCTGGCGCAGGGCGTTCTGGTCGCGCTCGATGAGCGCGGTGGCCACGGGCTTGCGTTCCGGCGGCGCGGTCTCGATGACCGACAGTTCGCGGATGCCCGACATGGACAATTGCAGGGTGCGCGGAATGGGCGTGGCGGTCAGGGTCAGGGCGTCCACGTTCTTGCGGAACTTCTTCAGCTTTTCCTTGTGGCGCACGCCGAAACGCTGCTCCTCGTCCAGCACCAGCAGGCCCAGGTTGGGCAGTTGCACGTCGTCGGACAGCAGGCGGTGGGTGCCGATGAGGATGTCGATCTGCCCGCGCGCGGCGGCGGTCAGCACGTCCTTCTGCTTCTGGCGCGGCACGAAGCGGCTCAGCATGCCCACGTTGACCGGGAACCCGGCCAGGCGGCTGCGGAAGGTCTGGTAGTGCTGCTCGGCCAGCACCGTGGTGGGACACAGCAGGGCCACCTGGCGGCCCTCGGCGGCGGCGCGGAAGGCGGCGCGCAGGGCCACCTCGGTCTTGCCGAAGCCCACGTCGCCGCACACCAGCCGGTCCATGGGCTCCGGCTTTTCCATGTCGTCCAGCACATCCTGGATGGCGCGGGCCTGGTCGGGGGTCTCCTCGAAGCCGAAGGACGCCTCGAACTCGCGGTACAGCTCGCCCAGCGGGCCGTAGCGGTAGCCCTTGGCCACCTTGCGGTAGGCGTACATCTCCACGAGGTCGGCGGCGATCTTCTCGATGGCCTTGCGGGCCTTGTCCTTGCTGGCCCGCCAGCCGGCGCCGCCCAGCTTGTCCAGCGCGGGCGCGGAATCGTCGGCGCCCCCGCTTCCCTTGAAACGCTGGATGAGCGAAAGCCGGTCCACGGGAAGGTAGAGGCGGTCCTCGCCCGCGTATTCCAGCAGCAGGAAGTCGTTGGCCACCCCGCCAAGATCCATGCGGTGCAGCCCGCCAAAGCGCCCCACGCCGTAGTCGCGATGCACCAGCAGGTCGCCGGGCGAAAGGTCGTCGTAGCGGTCCAGCCCCAGGAAGGCCCCGGTGGGCACGCGGGGCTGGCGGTCGGCCTTGGGTTGCAGCACGTCCTCGCCGATGACCAGCACGTTGTCCCACGCCAGGTCGATGCCCGCGCGGAACGGGGCCACCAGCGCGTACAGGCCCCGGTCGGCCGGGGAGTAGCGCAGGGCCGGGCGCACCCCGTCCTGCTCGGCCAGCTTCAGGAACTTGCGGCGGCTGCGGTCGTTGGCGAAGCAGAGCACCACCTGCCGCCGCTCGGAGGTCCACTGGCGCAGGGCGGTCACCAGCCGCTGCCAGGGCCTGTCTTCATCCACAGGCGCCGCGGGAGCCGCGGAAAACAGGTCGCGGAAGGCGTGCAGCCGCCGCTCCGGCAGGTCCACGCCGGTGCGCTCCACGCCCATGACCAGCCGCTCGAAATGGGCCACGGACCGGCCGCGCCAGGCCGTCTCGGCCTCGTCGGCGTCGCGCAGCACCAGGGCGCGCGGCTGGCGCAGGCGGTGCTCGTCGTACTGCCGGTCCAGGAAGGCGTCCCAGTTGGTGCGGGCGGCCTCCAGCGCCGTGGACAGGTCGGCCCGGTCGGGCAGCAGCCACACGGCGTCGCGGGGCAGCCAGTCCTCCATCCAGGTGGCGTTCTCGTACCAGGCGCCGGGCAGAAGCCCGGTGACCTCGCCCTCGGCCATGCGGGCCAGGGCGGCGGCCTGCTCGCCGTCGATGACGCCCTCCTTGCGCAACTGCTTCCAGCGGCGGGCGGCGGCTTCGCGGTATTCGCGGCTGCCCACCACCGGGGCCACGGGCAGCAGGCGGAACTCCTCCAGGCTGGCCAGCGAGCGCTGGCTGGTGGCGTCGAACAGCCGGATGTCCTCCAGCGTGTCGCCGAAGAATTCCAGGCGCAGCGGCTTTTCGTAACCGGGGGGGAAGATGTCCAGGATGTCGCCGCGCCGGGCCGCCTCGCCGGGGCGGCTGACCATCTGGGCGCGCTCGAAGCCCCAGTCGATGGCCTGGTCCAGCACCAGTGTGGTGCTCGAAGATGTCCACCGGCGGCAGCTTGGGCAGCAGGTTGTCCACCGAGACGATGATGCCGCGCGGATGCTCGCGGCGGCTCAGGGCGTACAGGCTGGCCATGCGCGCGGCCCAGGCCGCGCGGCCGCGCGTGCCCGCAGGGTGCTGCGGAAAGACGATCCACTGCGCGTCCCAGCGGGCCTGGGTCACGGACGGGTCCGCGCCGGAAAGCTCGGGCGAGAACAGGGTGGTCAGGGCGCGGGCCTCGGCCAGTTCGGCGGCGTCGCGCACCACCATGACCACGTCGCGCCCGGCGCGCATCAGGGCCAGGGCCAGGCGGGCGGCCCCGCCCATGCCGGGCCACCTCTATCCGCAGGGCCCCGGCCGCCGCAAGGGCGTGGGCTCCACCGGCATGGCTCGCGGCGGACGCAGGCACGGCAAGGCCGGACGCGGCCAGGCGGGATGTCAATTGCTCGAAATTCACGGTGCCTCCGTGCCTCCGCGCGGCCAGTGCCCGGCACGCCCCGACACGCCCGGCAGGCGGGCGCGGCAAGGGCGCGGGTGCGCAGATGAACGGCAAAAGGCCGCTCCGCCCCTTTTGCCGACGCGGGCGCGGGGGAAGACGGCATGTTTTCGTTGTGGCGCGTGCGGCGCATGCCGCGCGCAGGG
>JALHHV010000467.1 GCA_022837365.1 Desulfovibrio sp.
CGCAGGGCGGCGTGCAGCCTGTCCCGCAGGTTTTCCACGTCGGCCCGGCCCAGCACGGCGGGGTCGTACAGGAAGCGGAAGCGCAGGTCCGCGCCGGGAATCACGGTGATGCCGAGGGGGTAGGGAATCTTCTCGTAGCCCCGCACGTCCAGCAGGCGCAGGCCAAGCCCGCCGAAGGACACGTCGGCCGGATAGTTCTCGAAGACCATCAGGTGGTCCAGCAGGTCGCGGCCCATGGCGGCAAGGGGCAGGTAGCCGTGGCGCATCTGCCCCAGCCCCTGTTCGCGCAGTCCGGCCAGCAGGGCGGCGATGCCGTCAGCCTCGTTCCAGCGCGCCCGCAGGGGCAGCGTGCGGATGAACAGCCCCACGGCCCGGTCCATGCCGTCCACCTCCGCGGGCCTGCCGGAGGTGACCACGCCGAACACCACGTCGCGGCGGTGGCCGTTGCGCACGCCCAGCACCACGGCCCACAGCGCCTGCGTCAGCGCCGACAGGGTCACCGCGTGCGACGCGGCGGTCTGCCGCAGGGCGTCGCTGAGCGGGCCGTCCAGCGTCAGCTCCAGCGTTTCGGGCTCGCCGCCGTCCGACGGCGGGGCGGCGGAAAGCGCGTTGGGGGCGGGGGCCACCCCGGCCAGCGGGCCATACCCTTCCAGCAGCGCGGCCCAGTATTCCCGCGCCGCCTCTTCGTCGAAGTCCGCCTGCCACCGTTCGTACTCCGGCAGCGGGAAGGGCGCGGGCAGCGGTGCAGCAGGACGCCCGGAAAGGCCGCGCCAGATGTCGAACAGTTCCTGCAACAGCACGCCGATGCACCAGCCATCCATGAGCAGATGGTGGAAGCACCAGCTCATGACCACGGTACGCGCATCCAGCCGGAAGAACTGCGCATGCAGCAACGGCCCGCGCGCGAGGTCGAACGCCCTGGCCCGCCGCGCGCGCAGCAGGGTATCGGCCTCGGCCCGGGCGGCGTCCGGGGGCAGGTGCGACAGATCGTGGTACTCCGCGCCGCTCCGGGCGCGGCGCAGGGCCACGCGGTGAAATTCCCCGTGGTGGACCATGGGAAACAGCGAACGCAAACTCTCGTGCCGGTCCACCACGCGGTTCCATGCGGCCATGAGCCGGAACTCGTCCACCTCGCCGTCGAAGTGGAATTCCACCTGCTGGGTGTATACCCCGTGGCCGGAGGACAGGTGCTGGTACAGCATCGGTTCGTGGCTGGGATCCGGGCGCTCGATGCGCTCGACATCCTCTTCCGCGCAGCCGCAGGCAGCCAGGATGGCGGCGCGGGTGTCGTCCTCCAGCGGCGGGCAGTAGGCGGGAAGCGTCCGCAGTGCGGCGGTCCAGCCTTGCAGCAGGCTGGCCACCCATTCCGGGACCAGCATCTGCGGGCTGAACCACGCCATCAGGTGCAGTTCGCCGTCAGCGTCGAAC
>JALHHV010000468.1 GCA_022837365.1 Desulfovibrio sp.
AAATCCACCATGGCCCGCCGCATCCGCGAGGGCCTGGAGGCAGAGGACTTCCGCGTCGAGGTGTTCAACAACGGCGAAATCCGCCGCTCCCTGCTGGGCATGGATTCCGCCCGGCCGGAATTCTACGACCCGGACAACGCGGAAGGCCGCGCCCGGCGCGAGGAAATCGCCCGGCTGAACATCACGGCGGCGCGCGACTATCTGGCGGGCGAGGGGCATGTGGCCATCCTGGACGCCACCAACGCCAGCCGCGCCCGGCGGGCCACCATAGAGGCCATGCTCACCGACCATCCGCTGCTGTTCGTGGAGTGCGTCAACGACGACCCGGTGGCGCTGGGCGCGGCCATCCGGCGCAAGACGCAGATGCCGGAATTCGCGCGCGAGACCACGCAGGCGGCCGTGGACAGCTTCACCAAGCGCATCCACTACTACGAGCGCATGTATGCCCCGTGCGCCGACGAGCCGTGCTGGGTGCGGGTGGACACGCTGGAGAACCGCGTCGTGGGCGAGCGCATCTGCCTGCGGCTGCCGTACTACCATCGCATCCGGGATATCCTGGTGTCCGCGTGGGTGCGCAACCTGTACCTGGTCCGGCACGGCGAGACCTACTACAACGTGGAGGGGCGCATCGGCGGCGATTCGGACCTGACCCTGCGCGGGCAGGCCCAGGCCAAGGAACTGGCCGCGCATTTCGCGGACATCGAGGTGCCGTACATCTTCACCTCCACCCGCAGGCGGTCGGGGCAGACGGCGGCTCCCCTGCGCGAGGCAAGGCCGGGGGCCACGGTGATGGCCTTGCCCGAGCTTGACGAGATCGACGCGGGCGAACGCGAGGGGCTGCGCTACGACGACATCCGCAGGCGCTTTCCGGAGGACTACGGAGCCCGGCAGAGGGACAAGTACAACTACGTGTATCCGGGCGGCGAGGGCTACGTGACCCTGCGCGAGCGGGTGGAGCGCGGGGTGCGGCGGGCGCTGTTCCTGGCGGGCGGCGCGCCGGGGGTGATGATCATCGGGCACCAGGCCATCAACCGGATGATCCTGTCGCACTTCCTGTACCGGCGGACGGAGGACGTGCCGTACATCTTCATCCCGCAGACGCAGTACTACCACATCGTGGCCACGCAGCGGAAAAAGCTGTTCGAGCTGGTGCGCTTCATGTGAGGCGGAGAGTGTAGGGAAAACGTGAGTCACACACGGTGGGTGGTGGCTTGTTTGCCGTCGCGGTCACCCTGCTGTCAGAATCCGTATTTTACCGCCGGGCGGCGTTGGCGCGCGATTTTCCGTGCTCATGTACATCAGTACACTGCGCGTGAAAATCGCGCGCCGCCTTGCCCGGCGGGCAAAATCCGTAATTCCTTGCATCGTGCCCGCACAGCCAGCCGCGCCGGAAGACCGGCGCAGCGTATAAGGAAGAAAG
>JALHHV010000469.1 GCA_022837365.1 Desulfovibrio sp.
GTCGCCGTCCGTATACGGCCTGGGGGATAAGGGCGGGCTCGGGGCTGGCTAGTCGTTCCCCATCCGCCGCTCCATGCGCGAATGGATGATGGATGCCCGCACCTGCACCCCGCGCGAGGTGCCCGTGGGCGACCAGCGCAGGGGGTTGGGCAGCACCGCCGCAAGGCGGGCCGCCTCCCACGAGGTGAGCGCGGCGGCGGACTTGCCGTAGTGATGGCGCGCGGCGGCTTCCGCCCCGAACACGCCGTCGCCCCATTCGACCACGTTCAGGTACAGTTCCAGGATGCGTTTCTTGGACAGTTCCCGCTCCAGCCGCCAGGCCATGATGGCCTCCTTGGCCTTGCGCGACAGGCTCTTTTCCGGGGTGAACCACAGGTTCTTGGCAAGCTGCTGGGTGATGGTGCTGCCCCCGGCGGCGATGCGTCCCTCCTCGATGTTGCGCAGGAAGGCTTCTTCCATACCGTCGAGGTCGAACCCCTCGTGCCGCCAGAACTTGTCGTCCTCGGCGATGGTTACGGCCAGCACGAGGTTGCGCGAAATGTTGCCCAGGCCCACCCAGGTCTGGCGGTAGCTGGGACCGCGCCCCTGCCGTGCCCATTGCGCCTGCCGGTACTCCATGAACGAGGTCGTGGCGGGGTTCTGTTTCGCCAGCGTGGCCACCGGCGGCCACACCGTGTAGCGGGCGATGTCGCCGCCCAGCAGCAGCGCCACCAGCAGCATCAGCCGCACGGCCAGCGGCCAGCCGGAGCGGGGGGCGCGCGGGCGCGTGGGGCTTTGCGGCGTCTTGGGTGGCGTTCTGGGCGACGGCGGGCCGGATGCCGGGGGCGGCGTTCCGGGCGGCTGCATGCTCAGGAAGGGGGAGGAGCGCCGGTCGGCATCCTCCGGCGATGCGCCCGAGGTGTCCGCCACGCCTCGCCCATCACGCGGGGCGTCGGGGGCGGGCATCTGGATATCGGGCAATTCGGCCGGGGATATGGCAGGGGCATGGCCCCTGCGTGGGGTGTGGCGACTGGACATGCCGGGATGCTATCCGTGCCGCACCGGGTGCGCAAGGGACCTGTAGGACCATTTCGTTTCTCGCCCTGCGGGCAAGGGGACGACAATTCGCACGAAACCAATTGAAAGTTTTTGGGGGAGCCTCAGCCGTTATGCGAGTCTTCGAGTATTACGGATGAGGACAGCAGCGCGGGGGTGCGGGGGAGGAGACCCTTTTCACGCGTTGCGGTCGCCATCCGTAAGGCTCACGCTCCGCGCTCGCCTAACGGCTGCCGCAAAAGGGTCCCTCCCCCGCAAAAAGGGATTCCTTATCCCTCGTTTCCCCCCGCCGCGTTCCGTCCTTCCCTACAGCCCGGCGGCCACCACCATATCGGTGATGGGGCCACGGCTCTTGCGGCCGCGCAGCACCAGGTGCGCATAGCCG
>JALHHV010000470.1 GCA_022837365.1 Desulfovibrio sp.
CTGCATCCGATGCCGAACCCGATCCGCGCCACGCCGGACACGATGCGCGCGGCCACGCTGCGGGCCACCTCGCAGGCGGTGTCGGCCCGCAGGGCCAGGCACAGCACGAACTCGTCCCCGCCCAGGCGGCCGACCGCGTCCGACGGGCGTACCGCGCCCTCCAGCACCCGCGCCGTGCCGCGCAACACCTCGTCTCCCTCGGCGTGGCCGTGGCGGTCGTTGACCTGTTTGAACCCGTCAAGGTCGATGAACATGACGGCAAGCCGCAGCGACGGGTCGCGGCGGCTCGCTTCCAGCAGCCGCCGGGCATGCCGCAGGAACAGCGTCCGTCCGGGGAGGCCCGTCAGGCTGTCGCGCAGGGCCATCTCCTCCCGTTCGCGGGCGGCGGCCAGTTCGTCCCCCACCTGGCGCAGTTCGCGCACCAGCGTCGGCCTGACCGGCGGCCCGTCCGGCGCGGGCGCGGCGCTCGCGCCTGCCGCAAGTTCCACCTCGGCGGCGAGGCGGCGCGAAAGCAGCCACGCCCCGGCAAACCCGCAGACGGCGCAAAACAGTCCGATGCCCGCCAGGCGCAGCAGGTAGACGCGCATGGAGGCGTACAGCGTGGCCACGGGCACCTGCACCAGCACGTGCCAGCCCCAGTCGCCCACCGGGGCAATGGCGAAGCGCACCTTCACCCCTTCCCGGTTGGCCGATTCCATCACCTCGAGGGAATGCAGGACGCTGCGCAGCCACGGCGACACCTCCTTGCCCACGAAGATCTCGGGCGCGCGGGTGCGGGCCAGGATGGCGCCCTTGCCGTCCATCAGGGTAGCGCCCCACCCTTCGGGCAAATGCTGGCCGGTCAGCAACCCGGCGTACTCTTCGACCCCGACGAACATGCGCAACACATGCCGGTCGGCCCTGCCGAGCCTCACCGGCACGCCCAGCGCCGTGACGGGGTGGCGGGTCATGGCGCCGACGTACAGGTCGGAGACCACGGGCCGGTTTTCGTCGAAGGCCCGCCGCACCGATTCCACGTCGCCGGTGGGGGGCAGCACCGCGCCCAGCGGCTCCCGCGTGCTGAAAAGCCGGTTCCCCTCGCGGTCCACCAGGGCCAGCGACTGCACGGCGGCCTCCACCCTGCTCACGCCCCTGGCCTGATGGTACAGTTGCCCGATATCCGCGCGCTCCGGGTCCTGCGAGGCGGCAAGGGCCCGCAGCATGGCCACCTTGGCCGAAAGGTTCGCATCGATGTCCGAGGCCACGGCCAGCACCTGCTGGCGCAGTTGCGCGTCGGTCTTCTCGATCTGCGCCCGCGCGTGTTCCAGCATGGCGAATACGGAAAAGATGGTCGCGGGCAGCCCGGTGACCAGCGCGAGCGCCAGCAGCCACCCGCGAACGCCTATGGCCGGCGTCATCCGTTGTTGCTCCGGCG
>JALHHV010000471.1 GCA_022837365.1 Desulfovibrio sp.
GCCCGGCAGCGGGCCGCGCAATCCGTTCACCGAACCGCTGCGCACCCCGGCCGTGCTGGTGCTGGGCAACGAGGACACCGGCATCCGGCCCAACGTGGCCAAACGTTGCCATTTCACCCTGGCCATTCCCATGGCCCGCGACTTCGATTCGCTGAACGTGGCGCAGGCCGGGGCCATCCTTGTGGGGTGCTTCGCGGCGCGCCGCCACAAGGGATAGCCGGGCTCCCGACGGGCCGCGCACGGCATCTCCTCCGCACGCGCACAAAGGCCCCCGCCCTTCCACCAGGAAGGACGGGGGCTTTTCCGCGTCCGGCAACCGCCGCGCAAGGCGGCGGGAAACTACCGGATGAAGTTTGGAATATTCAGGAAAACATCTCGCGTGTAGGTGATCATCTTGTCCATGATCCACGGAAACGAGATGAGCAGCGCGAGAAAGATGGAGACGATCTTGGGAATGAACGACAGCGTCATTTCCTGGATCTGGGTGGCGGCCTGGATGATGCTGACCACCACGCCCACGGTCAGGCCCACGCCCAGCATGGGCAGGGAGATGAGCAGGGCGATTTCGATGGACTGGCGCGCGAAGGCGATGACCATTTCCGGCGTCATGTGATGTACCTCTTCAGACCGCGAAACTGTTGACCAGCGACCCCACCAGCAGCGCCCACCCGTCCACCATGACGAAGAGCAGCAGCTTGAAGGGCATGGAGACCATCATGGGCGGCAGCATCATCATGCCCATGGCCAGCAGGATGCTGGACACCACCATGTCCAGCACCAGGAAGGGAATGTAGATCAGGAAGCCGATGGTGAACCCGGTCTTCAGTTCGCTGATGACGTAGGCGGCGGCCAGCATCACCGTGGGCACCTCTTCCTTGGTGCGCGGCTGTTCCATCTTGGTGATGGCGTAGAAGATGGACAGGTCCTTCTCGCGGGTGTGCTTGAACATGAACGAGCGCAGCGGGACCTGGGCCTTGTCCAGCGCCTCGGTGAAGCCGATGCGCTCCTCGAGGTACGGTTGCAGGGCGGTGTCGTTGATCTGCTTGCCCACGGGCATCATGATCACCACCGTCATGAAAATGGCGAGGCTGGCCAGCACCTGCGAGGGCGGCAGCTGCTGCACCCCCAGCGCCTGGCGGATGAAGTGGAACACGATGATGATGCGGGTGAAGCTGGTCACGGTGAGCATGATGGCCGGGGCCAGCGAGAGCACCGTGAGCATGAACAGGATTTCAAGCAGCAGCGAGACCTTTTCCGGCTCGGTCTGGCCCGCGCCCAGGGTAAGCTGCATGGTGGGCATGACCAGATCCTGCGCCGCATGGGCCACGCCGCCGCACAGGAGCGGCAGGAGAGACAGGAGGGACACGGGCGCCAGCAGCGCGAGAATCCGGAACGGCGTGCGAATGGC
>JALHHV010000472.1 GCA_022837365.1 Desulfovibrio sp.
CGCTTTCCCCGCCACTCCCCTTGCGGCAGGCCCTGCCGCGCCCGTCGTCACCCTGGCCTCGGGCCGCCGCATCGGCCCCGGCTGCCCGTGCCTGGTGGTGGCCGAGGTGGGCAACAACCACCAGGGAGACATGGACACCGCCCGGCGCATGGTGCGCGAGGCCGCCCGCGCCGGGGCCGACGCCGTGAAGTTCCAGAAGCGCGACACCTCGGCCCTGCTCACCACGGAGGGCGCGCGCGCCGCGTATGGCGGCCCCAACAGCTTCGGGGCCACCTACGGCGAGCACCGCGACGCGCTGGAACTTTCCGCCGCCCGGTTCGCGGAACTGAAGCAGCTGGCCGAATCGCTGGGCATGGTCTTCTTCGCCTCGGCCTGGGACGCGCCCAGCCTGGACGTGCTGGCCAGCCTGAAGGTGGAACTGCTCAAGGTCTGCTCGGCGGACGTGGTCAACGTGCCCATGCTGCGCCGGGTGGCCGCGCTGGGCCTGCCGGTGGTGCTGTCCACGGGCATGAGCACCCTGGAACAGGTGGACCGGGCCGTGGCCGAGCTTTGCGCCCGCCACCGCGAGGTGGTGCTGCTGCACTGCAATTCCAGCTACCCCTGCGACGAGGCGGACATCGCCCTGCCGGTGATGGACGAACTGGCCCGCCGCTACGGCCTGCCCGTGGGCTATTCCGGCCACGAGCGGGGCATGGGCCCCAGCGTGGCCGCCGTGGCGCGCGGGGCGTGCCTGGTGGAACGCCACTTCACCCTGGACCGCACCCAGCGCGGCACCGACCACCGGGCCTCGCTGGAGCCGGACGACCTGGCCCTGCTGGTGCGGATGATCCGCGAGGTGGAGCGGGCCCTGGGCGTGACCGGGAAGCGCGTCACCCCCACCGAGGCGGCCATGGCCGTGAAGCTGCGCAAAAGCCTGGTGGCCGCGCGCGACCTGGCGGCGGGCACGGTGCTGGCCCCGGACGACCTGGCCGTGAAGAGCCCCGGCGACGGCCTGTCGCCGGAACTGTGGGACGCGGTGGTCGGCAATTCCCTGACCGTGGCCCTGCCGCGCGACGGGCAGCTTCTGCCCGCCATGCTGGCCATGCCGGTGCAAACGGGAGACGGGGGGGAAGCCCCGGATTCCGGGACCGGGGCCGCGTGATGCGCGTCGTCCATTTCGCCGTCACCCCGCTGGCGGGCGCGCCGTTGCGCCTGGTCCGGGCGCTGAACGCCCACCTGCCCGGCTGCGCGGCCCGGCTGGTGGACCTGACCCGCTACGGCAGCGAGGACTTCGGGCAGGACGTGGTGTTCGACGAAACGCCGGACCTGGCCCGCGAACTGGCGGAACAGGCCGACATCCTGCACTTCCACAACTACCTGGACCTGGATTCGCGCCACTTCGCGCCCATCGACTTCCGGGCGCTGGC
>JALHHV010000031.1:0-9675 GCA_022837365.1 Desulfovibrio sp.
CGCGTTGCGGGCGCCGGTTCCCGTACTCCCAGCGAGAGGCACAGGCAGAGCACGGCGGGGAGCAATGCCCACAGGAAGATGTGCTTGAGGGGCATGCCCAGGGACAGCAGCCCGAAGGCCGCCAAAGGCCCGGCCACGGCCCCGGCGTTGTCCATGGCCCTGTGCAGCCCGAACGCCAGCCCGCATTGTTCGGGACCGGCGCAGGAGGCCAGCAGCGCGTCGCGCGGGGAGGTGCGCAGGCCCTTGCCCACCCGGTCGGCGAAGCGGATGAGCAGGACCCAGCCCCAACTGCCGGCAAAGGCGATCAGGGGGCGGCCGAACCCGGCAAGGCCGTAGCCGAGGATGATCCACGGTCGTGCCGCGCGGGTGCGGTCCATGACCACCCCGGAAAACAGTTTCAGCAGGCTGGCCGTGGCTTCGGCGATGCCCTCGATGATGCCGAGCGCGCGCGGCCCGGCCATCAGGACCGAGGACAGGTACAGCGGAATGACCGGGTAGAGCATTCCGCTCGCGCTGTCGTTGCAGAAACTGATCAGTCCGATCAGCCAGATATTGCGCGGAAGACCGATGAGCGCCCTGAACATGCTGCACCTCGTGCGGACCATGCAAAAAGACAACCACGTCGAAAACGTGGTTGTCTTTGCAATAGCCCACCAACGCCTTCAGAGTTGGTAGGAGTTATCAGCTAGCGCGGTTCAGGGGAAACTCCATTCCCGGTTCCGAAACTACCCGGTCGGGCAGGGAAAGTAAACCCCGTGCCGCTGGTCAGGTCGCGCGGGCGGGGCAGGTCCACGGTGTAGGTGCGCTGCACCCGGCCGGGCAGCTTGCCTTCGATGGCGACGATCCTGTCGGCCAGGAACAGCGCCTCGTCGGTGTTGTTGGTCACGAAGATCACGGTGCGCTTGTCGGTCTGCCAGATGCGCTCGGTCTCCTGTTCCATGAAGATGCGCGTCTGGGCGTCCAGCTGGCCGAAGGGTTCGTCCAGCAGCATCACCCGCGGCTTGTTGGCGTAGGCGCGGGCAATGCCCACGCGTTGCTTCATGCCGCCGGAAAGCTGGTGCGGGTAGTGCTTCTCGAACCCGGAAAGCCCGACCAGGTCGATGTAGTGCATGGCGAGGTCGCGGACCTCGTTACTGGGCAGGCCGCACAGCTTCGGCCCCATTTCCACGTTGCCGAGCACGGTTTTCCACGGAAAGAGCATGTACCCCTGGAACACCAGGCCCCGGTCGGCCCCCGGTCCGGTCACGGGCTCCCCGTCCAGGGTCACGGTGCCGGTGGTGGGCGTTTCCAGCCCGGCGATGATGCGCAAAAGCGTGCTCTTGCCGCTCTGGCCGGGGCCGAGGATGACCACGAATTCGTTGGCCTGCACGTCGATGCTCACGTCCTCGAGCACCGGCACTTCCTGTTTGCCCTTCTGGATGAAGGTCTTGCTCACGTTGCGGCATTCGATCACGGCGTCGTCCCTTCCTTACGGGTGTGCGGTTCCGGCGGTCGGGCTACAGGCCCACGATCTTGCGCTTCCACGGACACAGCTTGCGTTCCAGCGCGGTGACCAGCAGCGTGGTGCCCCACGCGGCCGCCGCGATGACCGCCATGCCGCCGATGACCATGGCCGGTTGCGACAGGTTCATGCCCTGCACGATGATGTACCCCAGGCCCGAGCGGGCGCTGACCAGTTCCGCCGCCAGCACGCAGGTCCAGGCGATGCTGAGCGATATCTGCAACCCCGCGAAGATGGCCGGGAACGAGGCCGGAAAACAGACGTGCAGGATTTCGTCGCGGCGCTTGCCGCCCAGCATGCGCACCACGTCGTACAGTTCCGGCTCCACCAGGCGCACGCCGTTGTAGGCGTTGAGCAGGCAGGGCACGAAGGTGCCGAGCACGATGATGAACACCTTGGACGTCTCGCCGATGCCGAACCACAGGATGGAGATGGATATCCACGAAATGGGCGGCATGGGCTTCAGGAGGTCGAACAATGGTTTGACGATGGCGTTGACGTAGCGGTTCAGCGCCATGAACAGCCCCAGGGGCACGGCGATGACGGCGGCGATGGAAAAGCCTATCACCACGCGCTGGGTGCTGGCCCACACGTGGCCCCACAGGGTCAGTTCCGCCAGTTCCTCATGGGCGAGCACCACCAGTTGGTCCAGCACCTCGTACGGACGGGCCAGGGCGCTGCTGCCCCCGCCCAGCACGTTGGAGCGGGCCAGCCAGTCCCACAGCCAGAAGAACGCGACGATGGACACGGTATGAAGGAACCAGCGGTTGGTGAGGATGCGCCCCAGGCTGAGGGGGCCGCGGTCCACCACCTGTCCCACGGTCTCGTTGGCGATGGAGGAGCCTGCGGCGTTGCACGTGGCTTCCTGCGACATGGTCTACCTCCTGATCCCGGCCAGCAGCCGCTTTTCCACCTTGTCGATGATCACGCCGATGAAGGCGCCGGTCAGCCCCACCATGAACATGCCGAGCACCACCATTTCGGGCATGGCCAGCCGCCGCCCCATGGTGATCATGAACCCCAGGCCCGCGTCGGCGGCCAGCAGTTCCGCGGCCACCAGGTTGGTCCAGCAGCAGGCCAGCGCGATCTGCAACGCGCCGAACACCATGGGCAGGGCCGAGGGGATGCACAGCTGCCGGAAAATCTGCCAGTCGCTGGCCCCGTAGGTGCGGGCCATCTGGATGAGCGTGGGGTTGGTCATCTTGACCCCCACGTAGGCGTTGATGACGCACGGAACCAGCCCCCCCAGCCAGATGATGAAGATCTTGCCGGGCAGTCCGATGCCGAACCAGAAGATGGTCAGGGGTATCCACGCCACCGGCGGGATGGGGCGGATAATCTCGAAGATGGGCCGGGCAAGGCCCTCGGCCACGTTGAACCAGCCCATGGCCAGCCCCAGCGGCAGGCCCACGGCCAGGGCCAGGAAATATCCGCCGAAGGCTTCCTGGATGCTGATCCAGGCGTGCTGGTGCAGCAGGGCGCCGTCGGGATCCACGTTGGTGAACTTGTCGAACAGAAGCTGCGTCACGGTTGAAGGCGCGGCCAGCATGGTATCCGGCACGACCCCGGTGCGCACGATGATCTCCCAAGCGATGAAGAACGTGGCCACACTGACGACGGGCAGCACCTTCAGCGCCAGCGGTGTTCTTACGACAACCTCGCGATATGCGGTCATGCATGCCTCCGGTGTCGGCGGTGGAGGGGAGCGGCGCCCGCCCAGGGTGGAACGGGCGCCGCGGGAAAGCGGGTTACTTCACGGTGGGAACCAGCTTCAGGAACTTGTCGGTGATGTAGTAGCCGGTCAGCAGCTTTTCGCCTTCGGCGGGCTTCAGCTTGCCGAGGTCGGTAAAGAACTTCACCAGGTCCTTCTGCCATGCCTGCACCTGGCTTTCGCCGGCGGAGGCGTCGAACATCTTCAGCTGTTCCTGCAGGGTGAACACCGGGTGCAGCTCAAGGTCCATCTTGGCTTCGTCCTCGGTCATGTTCAGGCCGGCCCACTTGAGGAAGCGGGCGTATTCGGGGGCCAGCTTCACGCCTTCGGAGCGCAGCGCGTCGATGCCCTGGAAGTACACCTTGAGGAAACGGGCCACTTCTTCGGGGTTCTTGTCGCAGTATTCCTTGTCGCCGATGAGCACGATGGGCACGAAGCCGCCGGCCGTCTTGACGTCGGAGGCGACCTTCCAGCCCTTCTTGAGGCCGTTGTACATCTGCGGCGCCCACAGCACGACGGCGTCGCCGATGCCCTTTTCGAACGCGGCCACGCACTGGGCGGGGTCCATGTTCTTGATGATAACGTCCTTGTCGGTCAGGCCCAGGGTCTTCAGCCACAGGCTCATGGCGTAGTGGCCGGACGAGATGGTGGTGGCGAGGATGGTCTTGCCCTTGACGCTTTCAGGCGAGCCGAACACCTCGGGGTGCTTGGGGTTGAAGCCCTTGGTCTTCAGGATGGGGCTGTCCGGGCGCACCAGCACCGCGTTGGTCACCGACTCGTCGTTGGCGATGGCGATGAGGTAGGCGTTCTGGCGCAGCGCGCCGAACATCATGGGCACGCCGCCCGTGCCGCCCACGACCCACTGTTTGGCGGGCAGGGCTTCGATCTGGGCCATGCCCGAATCGAACATGTGCAGCTTGAAATCGAACCCGGCTGCCTTGTCCCAGCCCTGCTGCTTGGCATACCAGGGCACGAACGTTTCGTGCTCCGCCTGCCACGTCGTATCCAGTGCCTTCACCTCGGCGGCGAAGGCCGTCGCCGTCATGGCAAGAAGGGCCATCACGGCAGCCGCAAATCCAACCCAACGTTTCATCCGAAGCATGGTCAGACCTCCTTGAAGCGGGTTACGGTAGACTGTCTGGGGCGTATGCTCTTGCCATTCCGAGTTCCCTTGCGGGGTTACCACCATCTGATGAGGTCCGTGACGTGTTCACGGATGCGCACGAATTCCGGGTCCATGAAGTCGCGCGGACGGGGCAGGTCCACCTTCACTTCCGCCTTGATGCGCGTGGGCTTGTTGGAAAGCACGAGGATGCGTTCGGCCACGTAGACCGCCTCCTCGATATTGTGGGTGATGAACAGCACGGTGCTTTTCAGCTTGCGCCACAGGTTCACCAGTTCGTCCTCCAGGTAGAACCGCAGCTTCACGTCCAACTGGCCGTAAGGCTCGTCCATCAGCAGCAGGTCGGGGTCCACGGCAAAGGCGCGCGAGACCGCGATGCGCTGCTGCATGCTGGCGGATATCTGGTTGGGGTACAGGTTGGCGCACTGGGTCAGCCCCACGAGTTCGAGGATGTTGTCCATCCGCTCGTCGATCTCGCGCTGGGGGCGGCCCTTGACCTCCATGCCGTAGGCCACGTTTTCGCGCACGGTGCGCCATGGCAGGCAGGTGGGCTCCTGGAAGACGTAGGAGATGTTGTGGCGTTTGGGATCGGCCGGGGTGCCGTCGATGAGGATCTGGCCGGCCGAGGCGGGCAAAAGACAGGACAGGGCGTTGAGGAAGGTGGTCTTGCCGCAGCCCGTGGGCCCGACGATGGCTACGAACTCGCCCTCGGCCACCGAGAAGGAGATGTCGTTGAGCACCAGCAGTTCACCGAACCGCTTGGTGAGATTGCATACTTCGATCTTGGTTCGTGGTCTTGCGGCATCTTGCACGGGTACGCTCCATCGGCGGGGGGCGACCGCTCCTTCCGTATCCGGCTCCGGGCGGCCCGGCCGGGGTCGACCGGGCCATCCGGCCGGATACGGAGGAGGCGGGCCGCCGCGTTGACAGGGGCGGCGGATTCCGCGTCGTCGTCATGACTTCGGGGGCCGGGCGTACCCGGCCGGCCCCCGCGCGGGGACCGGCCGTGCCCGGCTCCCCGTCTTACAATACCTCTTCCACCGGAATGGGCGGAAGCCGGAAGGCTTCGGCCACGGCCGGGTAGGTTATCTTGCCATCCACCACGTTGAGGCCCTTGCGGATGTCCTCGTGGCGGCGGCAGGCTTCCTTCCACCCCAGGTCCGCGATGGTCAGGGCGTAGGGAAGGGTGGCGTTGGTCAGCGCGGCCGTGGAGGTCATGGCCACCGCGCCGGGAATGTTGGCCACGCAGTAGTGGCTCACGCCGTCAACCACGTACACCGGATCGGCATGGGTGGTGGGGCGAGAGGTTTCGAAGCAGCCGCCCTGGTCGATGGCCACGTCCACCAGGACGGAACCCTTGCGCATCACCTTCAGGTCTTCGCGGGTGACCAGGTGGGGGGCCTTGGCGCCGGGCACCAGCACCGCGCCCACCACCACGTCGGCCTGGGGCAGCAGCTTGCGGATGGCGTAGGGGCCGGACATCATGGTGATGCAGTTGGCCGGCATCACGTCGCTGAGGTAGCGCAGCCGGTCCAGGTTCTTGTCCAGCAGGTACACGGTGGCCCCGAGGCCGCAGGCCATCTTGGCCGCGTTGATGCCCACCGCGCCCCCGCCGATGACCACCACCACGGCGGGTTCCACGCCGGGCACGCCGCCAAGCAGCTTGCCCATGCCTCCGGCGGGCATTTCCAGGTACTTGGCCGCCTGCTGGATGGCCATGCGCCCCGCCACCTCGGACATGGGGGTGAGCAGCGGCAGGGAGCCGTCCGCCTTCTGGATGGTCTCGTAGGCGATGTTCACGCTGCGCGCCGCCACCAGGGCGTGGGTCTGCTCCTCGTCGGCGGCCAGATGCAGGTAGGTGAACAGTATCTGGTCCTTGCGCAGCAGCCCGTATTCCGACGGCTGCGGCTCCTTGACGTGCATGACCATGCCGCACTGGGCGAAGATGGTCCGCGCGTCGGACATGACCGCGCCTGCGGCCACGTACTCGTCATCGGAGAACCCCGCGCCCGCTCCCGCCCCGGTCTCGACCATCACCTGATGGCCGTGGGCGCGCATGGCGACCACACCCGCGGGCGTCATGGCCACGCGGTTCTCCAACACCTTGATCTCTTTCAGAATACCGACCTGCATGGGATGCTCCTGTGGGGTGATTGCGGGTATCAGCCGAGCACCTTGGTCATGGCCGCGCGCAGCGCGCGGAGAATGACGTCGATGTCATCCCTGGTGACCACGTAGGCCGGGGCGATGTTGATGATGTTGTTGTGGCCGGGCAGGCTGCGGTTGGTGCGGCCCACCAGCACGCCGCCCGCCGCCATTTCGCCCACCACCTGGATGACCTTGCCTTCGGGCAGCGGCTTCCTGCTCGCCTTGTCTTCCACCAGTTCCACGCCGCACAGCAGGCCCTTGCCGCGCACGTCGCCGACATTGGGCAGAACAGTCAGTTCCCGCAGGCCCGCCAGCAGGTAGTCGCCCATGGCCTTCACGTTTTCGAGCAGGTTTTCCTCCTCGATGATGTTCATGTTCTCCAGGGCGGCGCTGCACGAGGCGGCGCACCCGCCGTAGGTGCTGATGTCGCGGAAGTAGGCCAGCTTGTCGGCCGGGTCGTGCAGGAAGGACTTGAAGAGGTCTTCGGTGGTGACGGTGACCGAGATGGGCATGTAGGCGCTGGCCACGCCCTTGGCCATGGTCACGATGTCCGGGGTGACCCCGTAGTGCTGGTAGCCGAACATGGTGCCGGTGCGGCCCATGCCGCAAACCACTTCGTCCATGATCATCAGCACGCCGTGGCGGCGACAGACGGCCGAAAGTTCGGTGTAGTACTCGGCCACCGGGGGGATGACCCCGCCGCCCGCCGTGATGGGCTCGACGATGAGGCCGCCCACGGTTTCGGGCCCCTCTTCCTTGATGATGCGGTCGACCGCCTTGACACAGTCGAGGTCGCAGCCGGGATAGGTCTTGCCGAAGGCGCAGCGGTAACAGCAGGCGTGGGGGAATTCGACGAAGCCGGGGACGAACGGGCCGAACCATTCCTTGCGTTCGGCCTGCCCGGTGGAGCTCAGGGCGCCGATGGTGGTGCCGTGGTAGTCGCGGGCGCGGAAGAGGATCTTTTTCTTGGCGGTGTTGCCCGAGATGTGGGCCAGCGCCCGGATCATCTTGTAGGCCTTTTCGTTGGCCTCGGACCCGCTGTTGGAAAGGTAGACCCGCGACAGGCCCGGCATGTGCGAGATCAGCTTACGGGCGAACTCGATGTAGGGGATGTTGCCGGCCGTGGCGGCATAGTAGGGCATGACCCTGAGCTGTTCGTACACCGCCTTGGCGATGCGTTCGCGGCCGTAGCCCACGTTCACGCACCACACGCCGCCGGACGTGGCGTCCAGGTATTCCTTGCCGTTGATGTCCCGCAGCTTCAGCCCGTCGGCTTCGACCACGATCATGGGGCCTTTGCCGGCGAGGGCCTGGTGCTGGACGAGGTGATGCCATACGTGGGCCATGTCGGCCGCCGCGTATGCCGCTGGGTCATGCTTCAGGCTGGGGCTCATGTCCTGCTCCTTGTGTTGTCAGGAAAAAACGAGGGCACCTGTAATGCGGACCGCGGGAAGCGTACCTCCGGGCGGGAATGATGCGGATATGATCCGTTAATGGGCAGTGTTCCGGGCGGTCCTCCAGAAAATTGAGGCGAAAGGGAGAAGGTTCCGGCCTTCTTTTTTCGCTTTGTCTAGACAAAGAAATGAGGCTTTGCTATTTTTCTGTCAAGCGTTTTTTACGACGGGCGGGAACTCGGCGTAAAACTACTTCAACACCGTGCATTGTCAGGTAAAGGCGGCACGGTACGACCCCCCGAGGAGGCTTTGAAATGCCCAAGATGACCCCCAGTGAAGCAATGGCGGAAGTGCTGGTGCAGGAAGGCGTCACCCATGTCAGCGGCATTCTCGGCTCCGCTTTCATGGACCTGCTGGACCTGTTTCCGGCGGCGGGCATCGATTTCATTTCGGTGCGCCACGAACAGACGGCGGGCCACATGGAGGACGCCTTCACCAGAATGACCGGCAAGGCGGGCGTGTGCATCGGCCAGAACGGCCCCGGCATCACCAACTACGTCACGGCCGTGGCCACGGCCAACATGGCCCACACGCCCATGGTGCTCATTTCGCCCAGCGCGGGCAGCATTTCGGTGGGCTGGGACGGCTTTCAGGAATGCGACACCTGGAACCTGTTCAAGCCGATCACGAAAGCGTCGCTCCGGGTGCCGCATCCCAAGCGCGCCGCCGACATCATGCGCACGGCCTTCCGCATCGCCTACGCCGAACGCGGCCCGGTGCTGGTGGACATCCCGCGCGACTACTTCTACGGCGAGCTGGACGAGGACATCCTGGCCCCGTCGCAGTACCGCGTGGCCCCCGGCGGCATCGGCAACCCCGAGCAGTTCCGCGACGCGGTGGAAGTGCTGAAGTCGGCCAAGCGCCCGGTCATCGTCTCCGGCCGCGGCGTCGTCGATTCCGGCGCGCTGGAAACGGTGAAGGCCCTGGCCGAACATCTCAATGCCCCCGTGGCCTGCACCTACCTGCACAACGACGCCTTCCCCTGCGACCATCCGCTGTGGACCGGCCCCATCGGCTACATGGGCTCCAAGGCGGCCATGCGCATCCTGCAGCAGGCCGACGTCATCCTGGCCATCGGCACCCGGCTGTCCTACTTCGGCACACTGCCGCAGTACGACATCAACTACTTCCCCAAGACGGCCAAGATCGTCCAGATCGACATCAACCCCCGCCACATCGCCAAGACCCACCCCGTGGCCGTGGGCCTGTGCGCCGACGCCAAGGACGCCTCCGTGGAACTGTTGGCCCGCGTCCGCGAGGCCATTCCGAATCCCAAGCGCGACGAGGCCGTGTACGCCAAGGTCAAGGCCGAGCTGGACGACTGGTACAAGGAAATCGCGGCCATCGCCGACGAACCGGTGATGGAAGGCCGCATGCACCCGCGCAAGGCGCTGGAGGTGGTGGGCCGCTTCGTCACCGACCACAACGCCATCGCCACCACCGACATCGGCAACACCTCGTCCACGGCCAACAGCTATCTGCGCTTCCGCAACGCCAAGCGCTCGGTGGCCACGCTGACCTTCGGCAACACCGGCTTCGCCTACCAGGCGGGCCTTGGCGCGCAACTGGCCTGCCCGGAAGACGCCGTGGTGGCCATCGTGGGTGACGGGGCGTGGGGCATGAGCCTGTTCGAAGTGCCCACCGCCGTGCAGTACAACCTGCCGGTCATCGCCACCGTGTACAACAACGGGGCCTGGTGCGCGGAAAAGAAGAACCAGGTGGACTTCTACAACAACCG
>JALHHV010000031.1:9707-13672 GCA_022837365.1 Desulfovibrio sp.
ACGCGCCTGGCCCCGCCGTTCCGGCGCGACGCCCTGGCCCTGCCCACCCGGCACCTGCCCAAGTACGAACACCTGGACAAGCGGCACTTCCCCAAGTAGCCGCCGCGAAACGGCGATACGGCAACGGCGGCGCGCCGGACGGCGCGCGAGAATGAACCCGGACAGGTCATGGCTGATGCCCGGACCCGGCGCGCCGCCAGCGCCATTTGCAGTTACATGGGAAGGGTGGGGCTATTCCCCCCTTCCCCGAGTACAGGAACACGGACCGGCACCCTCGCGGGGGTGCCGGTCCCGTTCCCGGCCCACGGCACGGCGTTTTCTCGCGACCGGGGCAGCATCCGGGGCAGCATCCGGGGCAGCTCGGGCTCCCGCGAGCGTTTCCCTTCCCCCACATCCAAGTGCAGGTGAGCATGAAACCTTTTCTTCGCACCCGTGTGTACCACGGTCCGGTGCGGGCCGTGGTGCTGGACTGGGCCGGTACCGCCGTGGACCACGGCTGCCTGGGCCCGGCCGCTGTGTTCGTGGAGGCTTTTGCCCTGCACGGGGTGGCAGTGACCGTGGCCGAGGCGCGCGAGCCCATGGGCAGCGAAAAGCGCGAGCACGTGCGCCGCATGCTGGCCATGGACGGCGTGGCGGCCCGCTGGCGCGCCGCGCACGGGCACGCCCCCGCTGAAGCTGCCGTGGACGCGGTGTACCGCGACGTGGAACCGCTGATGCTGCGCACCATCGCCGCCCATGCCGCGCCGGTGCCGGGCCTGGCGGAATTCGTGGACCGGGTGCGCGGCCGGGGCATGGGCCTTGGCTCGTGCACCGGGTACACCGGCCCCATGATGGAAGTGCTGGCGCCCGAGGCGGCCCGCCAGGGCTACAGCCCCGACGTGGTGGTGCACGCATCCGAGGTGCCCGCGGGCAGGCCGTACCCGTGGATGTGCTACCTGAACGCCATGCGGCTGGGGGTGCATCCCATGGAATCCATGGTCAAGATCGGCGACACCGTGGCCGACGTGCACGAGGGGCGCAACGCGGGCATGTGGACCGTGGCCGTGGTGCGCACCGGCAGCGACGTGGGCCTTTCCGAGGCGGACGCGGCGCGCATGGACCCGGACCTGCTGGCCGGGCGCGTGGCCGTGGCCGCCGCGCGCCTGCGCGAGGCCGGGGCGCATTACGTGGTGGATTCCATCGCCGACTGCTTTTCCGTCATCGAGGCCATCGAGTCGCGCCTTGCCCGGGGAGAGACGCCATGCCCGACATGAAGCCGCTGCGTGACGTTTCGCACGATGGACCGGGGGCTGGCCTGGAGCGCGCATCCATGATACGCGGGCATGACCCGAAGGTACGGGCTGTGGCCTGCCGTCATCGGGACGGCCCGGAACCGGGACATGAGGGGGAATTGTGCCGCGCGGCGCGCAATGGCGCGCGCGGCCATGGGAAGGACATGGCCAAATCCAAGTATCTCGTCATCTACGAATGGCTTTCCGGGCAGATCCGGAACAAGGTGTACCAGCCGGGGGACAAGATCCCCAACGAGAACGAGCTGGCCGCCATGTTCGGCGTGCACCGCATGACGGTGCGCCAGGCCATCGACAAGCTGGTCAACGACCACATGCTGGTGCGCAAGCGCAGCAAGGGCACGTTCCTGCTGTCCGAAAAGAGCCCGGTGCTCACCCGTTCGCTGGAAAGCATCACCACCTACTACGACGACATCGCCAGCGCCGGGCTGGAGCCGCACTACAAGACCATAGCGGCGGGCATCGAGTTCGCCGACGCCGGGGTGGCCGAGCAGCTCAACATCGCCGTGACCCAGCCGGTGCTCTTCCTGTACCGGCTGATGCTGGCCAGCGGGGTGCCGCTGGTGCTGGAACGCTCCATCCTGCCCACCGACCTGGTGCCCGGCTTGCTGGAAAAGAAGCTGGACACCGTGCTCTACAAGATCCTGCACGAGGACTACGGCATGCGCCTGCTGCATTCGCGGCAGGAACTGGGCGCGGTGATGCCCACCGAGAACGAGCGCAAGTACCTGAAGATCGGCGATAGCTGCCCGTGCATCTGGGTGGAGAGCGTGGTCTACAACGACGAGGGGCGGGCCGTGGAATTCAGCCGCGCCCTGCACCGGGGCGACAAGTACCGCTTCCGGTGCGCCATCGGCGGGTACGTCTACGACAAGGACGGCAAGGCGGGGCAGACCCCGCTGGCCGGAAGGCTGGTGGACCCCGGCGGCACCGGCGGGACGGATTCCGCCGGGAGGTGAGCAGGAGGGGGGGGCTATCCCTGGCGTTTGGGCGGCAGCAGCGACAGCCACTGCGGGGCTTCCGGCGCAGGTTCCGGGGCCCGCTCCTGCGCAACGGGGCGGTCAGGCTCCGGCAGCGGCGCGGCCTGCTCCAAGGGGGAGGGGGCCTGTTCCGGGGCGGAGGGGGGCTGCTCCGGGGGCGGGGTGGCATCCGGGGCCGCGTCCGGTTTCATGAACGGCTCGTCGAAGGCGGCCATGTCCATGTCCGGCCCCGTGCCGGGCGGGTTGGCCGCGAAGCCGGGGGCAGGCCCGGCGCCGGGGCCTTCTGACGCGGCTTCGCCGCCGCCGGTAGCTCCGGCGTCCTGCGGCGCGTCAATATCCACAGTGTCGTGTCCCGGAGCACCCGGCGCGGCGGAAGCGTCCACATTTCCGGCGGGGACGGGCTCCGGCGGGAACATGTCGGCCCATGCCGCCCCGGCGTCGTCGCCCTGCGCACAGGCGGCGCGGCACAACGCCATGAAGGTGTCCATGTACGGCGGCACCCATTTGCCCCGGTGGCGCACCATGAGCACCGCCGTTTCGAAGGGCTGGTCCGCCCACGCCAAGGCGCGCAGGGTGCCCGCGCGCAGGTCGTCGCGCACGGCGGCCTCGGGCAGCAGGGTGATTCCCGTGCCGGAGGCGACGCAGCCGCGCAGGGCCGCGGCGCTGGAAAATTCAAGCCCGGCGGCGGGCTGCACCCCTTCGGCCGCCAGGGCGTCCTCCATCACCGCGCGGTAGGCGCAGTCCGCCGAGGAAAGCGCCAGCGTGACGCCGTGCAGGTCGCGCGCGGTGACCCGCCCGCGCGTGGCCAGCGGGTGGTGCGGCGCGGCCACCAGCACCAGCGGTTCCACGCCCAGGGCTTCCACGTTCAGGTCGCCCCCGCGCACGCTGTCGGCCATGACGAAGGCCAGATCGGTGATGCCCTGGCGCAGGTCCTTTTCCAGCCCGTTCAGGGTGCAGGCGGCCAGGTGCAGGGCCACCTCGGGGTGGCGGCGGCGGAATGCGGCGATGACCGGCGGCAGGCGGTACGCGCAGAGCGATTCCGGCACGCGCACGGTGAGCATGCCGCGCAGGCGCGATTCGCCGGTGACCCAGGCCCGTGCCTCGTCCTCCACGTCGATGAGCTTGGCCGCGTACTGCACCAGCCGTTCACCGGCTTCGGTCAGGGCCACGCGCCTGCCCAGTCGTTCGAACAGCCGGACGCCAAGTTCCGTTTCCAGCGCGGCGATGCGCGCGGAAACCGTGGACTGCGCGGCGTTCAGTTCCGCCGCCGCGCGGTGGAAGCTGAGCAGGCGCGCCACTGCCGCAAAGGTTCTGAGATCGCGTAGCTCCATGTCCGTCTCCGTTGATCGTTCGGAAACCGCCATTGACCGCACGGAACGATATCGCCGGATTCGATTTTGGGCAACGTGAATGCGACGCTTTAGATAGCAGAGAGAGGGGCGGGATTGGATGCCGGGGCCGCAAAACGCAAGCGGGACGCCCCGTCCGGAGCGCCCCGCGTCGTTGCGTCGTCTTTGCCGCCCGGCTAGCCGGTGGCCTTGGCGTCCTCGCAGCCGGACATGGTGCACACCACGTTGCGGCCGTTGGACTTGGCCAGGTACAGGGCCCGGTCGGCCTCGCGCACCAGTTCCTCCACGTTGGCGAACGCGCCGGGGCGAAAGCCCGCCACGCCGATGCTCACCGTGGCCGAAAGCTG
>JALHHV010000473.1 GCA_022837365.1 Desulfovibrio sp.
GTCCGGCCTCTCGGCCAGCCCCCTGCCGCCGGAACGCTGGCCCGGCCCGTGGCGCGACCTGTTCGCCAGGACGCCGCAGCCAGCCCCCGTGCTGTGGACCTACTGGGCGCTGGGGCTGGATCTTTCCGGCTGCGCCGACGCCGCCCGGCGCGACACCCTGCGCCGTATCCTGGGCGCGTTGCGGCAGCCCAAGGGCAGCAATGCGTTCTGGCCGGTGTCCATGCCCGATGCCGGAGCGGCGGACGCCTCCGAATCGTCCCCCGAGCCCGGCGCGGACCCTGCCCTGTTTCTGGCCGGGATGGAGCGCATTGCCCCCCGCCTGGTGGTGGTCATGGGCTCCAAGGCCCTGCGCGCCTTCGCGCCGGACCTGCGGGCCCGTCCGTACCAGCAGATTCCGTGGAGGGGCAGGCTGCTCATCGTGTTGCCCGACATGGACAACCTCATCGCCGCCCCGGCCACGGTGGAGGCGGTCATCGCCTACCTGCGCACGGCCCTGAAGCCCGCCACGCTGTAGACGCATGGCCCGCCACGGGCTCGGCAGCGCGGATGCCCCGCAACGCTTGCAGCCCGTCCCGGCCGTGCGGGAGGTTCCCATGTTCGACTTCGCCTCCATCTTTGGCCCGGTCGCCGCCCTTGGCGTCCTGCTGCTGGTGGCCTCGCTCAAGGTGCTCAACGAGTACGAGCGGGCCGTCATCTTTCGCCTGGGCCGCATCATCCGGCCCAAGGGCCCCGGCCTGATCATCGTCATCCCGGTCATCGACCGCATTGTCCGGGTGGGCATGCGCGTGCTGACCATGGACGTGCCCGACCAGGACGTCATCACCCGCGACAACGTGTCCATCCAGGTCAACGCCGTGGTCTACTTCCGGGTGGTGGATCCGGTGAAGGCCATCAACGAGGTGGAGGACTACCTGTACGCCACCTCGCAACTGGCCCAGACCACCCTGCGCAGCGTGTGCGGAGGCGTGGAGCTGGACGACCTGCTGGCCCACCGCGACAAGGTCAACCAGGACATCAAGGCCCTGCTGGACACCCAGACCGAGGAATGGGGCATTGCCGTGCAGTCGGTGGAACTGAAGCACATCGACCTGCCGCAGGAGATGCAGCGCGCCATGGCCAAGCAGGCCGAGGCGGAACGCGAGCGCCGGGCCAAGGTCATCAGCGCGGAAGGCGAATTCCAGGCGGCGGACAAGCTGGCCCAGGCGGCGTCCATCATCGCCGAGCACCCGCAGGCGCTGCAACTGCGCTACCTCCAGACCATCCGCGAGATGGCGGCGGAAAGCTCGTCCACGGTGCTGCCCATTCCGCTGGACCTGCTGCGCGGGCTGCTGCCCAAGGAGTCCGGCAAGGGGTAGGGCAGGGTCCGTCGCGGAAACGGGGTTCGAACCGGCCGCGGCTTTCCCTTGCGGCCGTCTTCCGCTACTGTCCCCACGTCATGCCGCCGGAGACCTTGCGGTTGCAGCCCCGGCATCCCCGTATCCGGGCGCGGCACCGCGCGTGCCCTTGCAAGCAACAGCCACCACAGGACGCCACCATGCATATTCTCGTCACCGGCGCGGCCGGGTTCATCGGCTACCACCTTTCGCGCCGCTTTCTGGAGGCCGGGCACACCGTCGTGGGTCTGGACTGCCTGAACGACTACTACGACGTGCAGCTGAAGAAGGACCGCCTGAAACAGCTGGAACCGTACCCCGGCTTCACCTTCGCCCATCTGGACATGGCCG
>JALHHV010000474.1 GCA_022837365.1 Desulfovibrio sp.
GTTTTGTCGTTTTCGTCATGTCCGATGACATTTTTGACAACAAAAAGTCAGGAAACAGGGTAGGGTAGGATACCCCGACATATCCGTACCCTGTCCTTGTAGCCGCACGGCGCGGCGTGCCGGACGCCCTCTGCGCCTCCTGCGCCGCTTGGGGGCAGGCTGGGCGAATGCTGGTGTGCGGCGTTTCCGTGCAGGATGCATGCCCGAGCCGGGTCAAGCGCACGGTGGCGCGGAGGGATGGAAGGGGGACAGGGGGGAGGGCGGTAACGGGCGGGATGCTTCGGCCCCGCATGGGGAGTGTCGGCAGGGATGGCGGCAGGGATGGCGCGCCCTCCGTCAGGAGCCATTATCAATTGACAGTCCGGGCGGGGGGCCTGTAGATTTCGCGCAACCGGACGAAGTAGATTTCGCGCAACCGGACGAAACCGGGTACGCGGTTACCCGAAAGGCATCGCAAGGAACGGGCTTCTGGCAGAGCCCTCTTTTTTTACCGGCGTAGGGGCGTGCCCCGCCACAGGCGGACGGGCGCGCCCAGGGGATCGAAACCCGCAAGGAGAGCATTCGGAATGGCTGATTTCAAACTCGCGGACCGGCTGGCGACCCTGCCCCCGTACCTGTTCGCAGGCATCGACAAGGTCAAGGCCGAAGTGGCCGCCCGTGGCGTGGACATCATCAGCCTCGGCATCGGCGACCCCGACATGCCGACGCCCGGCTTCATCATCGAGGCCATGAAGAAGGCCGTGGAACGCCCGGCCAACCATCAGTACCCCTCATACGTGGGCATGCCGGAATTCCGGCAGGAAGTGGCCAACTGGTACGGCCGCCGCTTCGGCGTCAGCCTTGACCCCAGAACCGAGGTCATCGGCCTCATCGGGTCCAAGGAAGGCATCGCCCACTTCCCGCTGGCCTTCGTGAACCCCGGCGACCTGGTGCTGGTGTGCACGCCCAACTACCCGGTGTACCACATCGCCACCGGCTTCGTGGGCGGCGAGGTGCAGTTCATCCCCCTGCTGGAGGAAAACGACTTCCTGCCCGACCTCGACGCCATTCCCGCCGCCACCTGGGACCGGGCGAAGATGATCTTCGTCAACTATCCCAACAACCCCACGGCGGCCACGGCCCCGCGTGCGTTCTACGAAAAGCTCGTCGGCATCTGCAGGAAGCATCACGTCATCATCGCGCACGACACGGCCTACACCGAGGTCTATTACGACGAGAACGACAAGCCCATGAGCATTCTCGAAGTGGAAGGCGCCAAGGACGTGGCCATCGAGTTCCACTCGCTGTCCAAGACCTACAACATGACCGGCTGGCGCGTGGGCATGGCCGTGGGCAACGCCTCGCTGGTGGCGGGCCTTGGCAAGGTGAAGGAAAACGTGGACTCCGGCATCTTCCAGGCCGTGCAGGAAGCCTCCATCGTGGCCCTGCGCGACGGCGACGACTTCTGCCGCGACCTGCGCGCCATCTACCGCAAGCGCCGCGACGTGGTGGTGGCCGCCCTGAACAAGGTGGGCATCGCCTGCCGCGTGCCCACCGCCGCGTTCTACATCTGGGCCAAGGTGCCCGCCGGGTACGGCTCGTCGGCCGAATTCGTCACCACGGTGCTGGAGAAGACCGGCGTGGTGCTGACCCCCGGCAACGGCTTCGGCACGCCGGGCGAAGGCTACTTCCGCATTTCGCTCACCGTGGACACCGACCGCCTCGAGGAGGCCGTGTCACGCATCGC